>NZ_BMOM01000007.1 GCF_014647075.1 Deinococcus aerophilus
CTCCGGATCTTCAGTAAAAACGCAGAATTCCTCGGCCAGCACGGATATTCACTGCGCTATGCAAGGTGCAACTCCTGAGCTGGACACTGATTTGACTTCATCCTGCCCAGAGGTTAGGGTGACTCTATCTGCATTGAGCCGTATTGATGATTTTCACCCTGTACCAGATCAGAAAATCTGATCGGGGCAGCCCTTTCTTTTGGAGGACCCATGAACAAGACATTCCTGAATCTGCTTTCCCTCGCTCTGCTGTCCGGGGGCGTCGCCAGCGCACAGACGACCATCAAGATCGCCAGCCTCTCGCCGCTCTCGGGCAGCCAGAGCTTTACCGGTACGCTGCTCAAGAACGGCGCGCAGCTGGCCGTCGAGGAACAGAAGGCCGCCTTCAAGAAGCTGGGCTTTGACCTGCAGTTCGTGGGGTATGACGATCAGGCCGACCCAGCGACCGGCACCGCCGCCGCCCGCAAGATCGCCTCGGACCGCCAGATTCTGGGCGTGGTGGGCACCATGAACAGCGGCGTGGCGATTCCGGCCAGTCAGGCGCTCAAGGCCAGCCACGTCACGATGGTGAGCCCAGCCGTGACTGCCAACGAGGTAACCGACCGGGGCTTGGCGAACATGAACCGCATCGTGGCCCGCAACGACGCCCAGGGCCCGGCCGGGGCCAAGTTCATGATGGACAAGCTGGGAGCCAAATCGGTCTACATCCTGAATGACAAGACCTCCTACGGTGAGGGCCTGGCCGCCGAGGTCGAACAGACCCTCAAGGCCGGCGGCGCCAAGGTCATCGTCAACGAGGGCACCGAGGAAAAGAGCGACTTTTCCAGCATCATCGCCAAGATCAAGCTGCAAAAGCCCGACGCGGTGTACTTCGGCGGCATCTACACGCAGATCGGGATCTTCATCCGGCAGCTGCGTGACGCGGGCATCGACATCCCCGTGGTCGGCGGCGACGGTCTGGACAGCACCGAACTCGCCACGATCGCGGCGAAGGGTGCCAACAACATCTACTACACGACGATTGTGGCGCCGCTGGAGTCCCTGCCCGCCGCCAAGACCTTCACGGCCAACTACCGCAAGGCCTTCAAGACCGTGCCGGCCGGATACGCGGCCTTTGCCTACGACTCGGCCAACGTGATCGCCCAGGGTATTCTGGACGCCGCCAAGGCCAACGGCGGCAAGCTGCCCACCCGCACCCAGGTGGAGACCGCCATCCGCAAGGGCAGCTTCAAGGGCCTGCTGTCGGGCGACGTGACCTTCAACAGCGTCGGCGACCGCAACTCGGTCACGCTGTACATCATGAAGGTCCAGGCGGGCAAGCAGAGTCTGGCGGCGCAGTCGACGGTCAAGCCTCCCCGACCGTAACGGAAGCGGACAGGGGCGAGGGCGGGGATCGGGTCTTCCCCGCCCCGCCCCTTTGGTGGTCCCCCAGCCGTTAGACGCTCAGGGTCTTGGCACAGCGGTACAGGTCGCGGTTGACGTCCTTGCGTTTTTCCCAGGTCTCGTGCAGCGGCGTCTGGATGATGTTTCCGCCCTGCCGGCCGACCATCACGCCGCTCACGCCGTCCATCAGGGCGTACACGGCCGCCTCGCCCAGACGGCTGGCGAGGATGCGGTCACTGGACACCGGAGTGCCGCCGCGCTGGATGTGGCCCAGAATGCTGACCCGGGTCTCCAGACCGGTGCCCGCCTGAATGGCGTCGGCCACGCCCTGTGCGCCGCCCGGAAAGCCCTCGGCGACGATCACGATGCTGCCCAGCTTGCCCTTGGCAACGCTGTCCTTGACCACCTGAACCACGTCCCCGATGGGCCGGGCATCCTCGGGAATGAAGACCTCCTCTGCGCCGCCCGCCACGGCCACATCCAGGGCGATGTGGCCGGCATGACGGCCCATCACTTCAATCACGAAGATGCGCTCGTGGCTGGCCCCGGTGTCGCGCAGCTTGTCGACGGCGTCCAGCGCGGTCTCCACAGCCGTGAAGTACCCGATGGTGTGGTCGGTGCCGTACAGGTCGTTGTCGATGGTCCCCGGCACCCCGATCACCCGGATGCCGTGCTCCTGCTCCAGCAGATGCGCGCCGTGAAAGCTACCGTCCCCGCCAATCACGATCAGGCCGCCCACGCCCTGCTCACGCAGGTGCCGCGCGCCGGCGGCGCGGCCTTCCGGGGTCCGCCAGGTGGCGCTGCGGGCGGTCAGCAGGATGGTGCCGCCGCGCTGAATGGTGTTGGCCACGTCGCGCGGGCCGAGCAGCTTCATCTCGCCGCGGTGCAGGCCGGAAAAGCCCCGGCGCACGCCCAGCACCTCCAGTCCCTCGAAGCTGGCGGTGCGGACCACCGCCCGGATGGCGGCGTTCATGCCCGGCGCGTCACCGCCGCTGGTCAGGACGGCCAGACGCTGGATGCCGGAAGAGTTGGGGTGCTTGGCGGGAAGGGATTCAGTCATGTCGGGGTCTCACTTTCGCGGCGTCCGGGGGGGGCGGAGGTCACCCGCGCGCGGGCCAGGGGAAGAAACGGTGCGGTGCAGCTTCAGGAGGAGGGCAGGGGCCGGGGTTCCTCAGGGAGGTCTGCATCAGGGGGCGACGGGGCATCAGACAACGGGGCATCGGGCGACTCGGTGGCCCGCAGGGCCAGAGCATAAGCGTCATTCTTACGCAAACCGGCGGCGACCAGCCGGTCACGTATATCCCTCACCCGGTGGCCCTCGGCGGCCCACGCCTGGGCCAGGGCCGCGTGGTCGGGGGGCGGCGCCGCGTCCGGGGCGGCCTCATGGGCCGGACGGCCCGAGACGACGAGGACGATCTCGCCGCGTGCGCCCGCCGCAAAGCGCCCGGCCAACTCGGTCAGGGTGCCCCGCACCGTTTCCTCGAAGCGCTTGGACAGCTCCCGCGTGACGCTTGCCGGCCGCGCCGGACCGCAGACCGCTGCCAGTTCGCTGAGGGTGGCCGCCAGACGGTGGGGACTCTCGTACACCACGCTGGTCTCCGGGCGGGCGGCGATGGCGGCGAGGCGCTCCTTGCGCTCCTTGCCGCTGCGGGGCAGGAAGCCCTCGAAGGTAAAGCGCGCGTTGCCCAGCCCAGAGAGCACCAGCGCCGGCACGAAGGCGGTCGCGCCGGGCAGCACCTCCACGGGCACCCCGGCTTCCAGGGCTGCCGTGACCAGTTCCGCGCCGGGATCGCTGATGCCCGGGGTTCCGGCGTCGGACACGTAGGCCAGCCGGGGATATTTCTCCAGCACGCCCGGCGCCCGGCGCATGGTGTGGGCATCCAGCCTCACCAGCGGCCGGCTGAGGCCCAGGTGCGACAGCAATGCCCCGGTCCGGCGGGTGTCCTCGCAGGCCACGGCGTCTGCTCCGCGCAGCACCTCGATGGCGCGCAGGGTGATGTCTCCCAGGTTGCCGACCGGGGTGGGCACCAGCCAGACCCGCGCCTCCCCCTCTGTGCCGGTTTCTGCCGTGACCGGCCCGGCCTCAGGCATCGCCGGACAGGGAAGGCGGACCCTCCAGGGCGAGCGTCCCGCCCCCCAGAGTGCGCGGCGCACCCGTGTCCCGCGTGTCCACGGTGCCGGTCGCCATTCCGATATTGGGCTTGATGCGCACGCGCACCTTGCGCGGCCGCTTGAGCACATTGGTGATGCGGGCACGCAGCAGTTCGCCCTCGCCCACGGTGACGGTCACGACGGTCCCCTCGGGCAGGCGGGTGCCGACCACCACCACCACCCCATTTTCCACGATGCCCTTGTAGGCCCTCATACTTCTCCCCCCTGGGCCCGGCGTTGCCGCCGCTGCGCCCTGGACAATGCCTCACGAAGTGCCACGATCTCCGATTCCCGCGCGCCGCCCAGCCGGGCATAGCGGTCGATCACCTCCGACGCTTCCCGCCGCCGGTCCAGCCGCAGCAGCAGCGCACCCAGATGCTCTCCCCGGACGAAATACGACCGGGGATTTTCCGGGTCCGCCAGAATCTGCGCGCGCGCGGCTTCCAGACGGCTGAGGTCCACGCGGTGACGGCCCACCTGCCAGCGCACCAGATAGGTGGCCAGCGCGAAAATGGACAGGGCGCCGAGGACCGAGAACGAGATCGTCTCCGAGACGCCCAGTCCTGCGCCCAGCCTCACGGTCAACGGAAAGCAGAAGG
Organism: Deinococcus aerophilus; assembly: GCF_014647075.1. Classification (NCBI taxonomy): domain Bacteria; kingdom Thermotogati; phylum Deinococcota; class Deinococci; order Deinococcales; family Deinococcaceae; genus Deinococcus; species Deinococcus aerophilus. Next base: position 4,134 of record NZ_BMOM01000007.1, read on the forward strand.
CCAGCACCACGAGGACGGCCAGCGTCGCCGCGTAGTTCATGCGCCGCTCCGGTGAACAGGAGCACAGCGCCCGCACCGGGCCTCCCGAACGTCGGGAGCCTGGAGGATTCCTACCCCAGACGCCGGATCGCCTCGCCCGGAGTTCATCCTCCCGGCCCAGCGGCGCTCTTGGAGTCGCTCATGCCTCATGCCGCACAGTTTAGCGGCAAGCACGCCTGCGAAGCGGGATGGGCCTCACTTCACGGCCGGGAGCTGCGGTACCCTGCGGGCTGTGCGCCTGCACCTGATCACCGTCGGAACGCCCAAACTCGCCTACGCCCGCATGGGCTGGGACGAGTACACCACCCGTCTGAAGCGTTACCACAAGGTGCAGCTCAGCCATGTGGCCGGCAAGACGCCCGAGGCCGAGAGCGCGGCGATCCGCAAGGCTGCCGGCAAGGCGCCGCTGATTCTGCTTGACCCGCGCGGCACGCAGTTCACCTCCGAGGGCCTGAGTGCCGATCTCGATGCCCGCGCCCTGGGCGGCACCGGCGAACTGGCCTTCGCGGTGGGCGGCCCGGACGGCCACACCGATGAACTGCGGGCTGCCGCCGCCGCCCTGTGGAGCCTGGGCCGGCTGACCCTGCCGCACGACCTCGCGATGGTGGTGCTCGCCGAGGCGCTGTACCGGGCCTCGACCATCAGCGCGGGAGAGCCGTACCACCGGGGGTAGCCGGGATGGCAGCGGCAGCCGGAAGGGGTTGTTATGGCGACACAGCCGTCCGGTACACAGCTCTTCAGAGGCGGCGCCTAGGCCCGTCCGCTAGAGTCTGGCCGTGACCTCCGACGTTCCGCCTGCTTCCGAAGCCGAGTGGTTCCAGACCCCCACCCTGACCGGACGTTTCATCACGCTGGAGGGACTGAGTCCAGCGCACGCCGCCGACCTGAACGCGGGCGCCGATGAGGAGACCGTGCGCTTCCTGTCGCGCGGAGGGCCGACCGAGGCGACGCAGGCGGCCTGGGCCGAGTACATCACCCGCCTCAACGCCCTGCCCCGGCGGATCAATTTTGCGGTGCGGCTGCTCCACTCGGGCGTGGTGGTCGGGCGCATCAGCTACAGCGAGATCAGTGTCGCCGACCGCTGGGCAGAAATCGGGACCATGCTGCTGCCCGGCGCACAGGGCACAGCCGTCAATCCCGAGGCCAAACTTCTGCTGATGACCCGCGCCTTCGAGGTGCTGGGAGCCAACCGTGTCCACTTCAAGGTGGACGCCCGCAACGCCCGCAGCGTCCGCGCCATGCACAAGCTGGGGGCCGTACAGGAAGGCGTTCTGCGCCAATATCAGGTCCGGCCGGACGGCTTTGCCCGCGACAGCGTGGTGTTCAGCGTGCTGCGCGGCGAGTGGCCCGCCGTGAAGGCCGGGCTGCAGGCGCGTCTGGGGGCGCGGGACTCATGAGCCCCGGCTTAATATTTGCCAGAAACGCTTTGTTAGCTTGAGGGTCACGATGCCCACAATGCGCTGTCTGTCCCTTACCGTGCTGGCCCTGACCACCCTGGGCACGCCCGCCGCCGCGCTGATCGTGCCCATGAAAGGCTGGGTGCCGGTCAATGGAGACGCCAACCTGTGGACCGACGCGGGCGGGGGCTGCCTGCTGCGTGAGGAACGCTCGGGGCAGGCCTTTCCGGTGCTCGCCTCGCAGGATGAGGCGCTGACCTTCGCAGGTAAGCTGCGGGCGCAGCTCAGCAAGAACGTATCGGGGGTGGTCACCCAGCCGGTGGACCGCGCGGGCTTCTGGGCGGTGCTCGCCGCCTACGATTACCGCGAAGGCGGGGCCACCTACAAGGTGGCGCAGCTGTACCTCAGCGACGCAGGTATCCTGAGGACCGTCACCGGCAGCAGCGCCGAGGGCCACAAGAATGAGTGCGTGAACGCCATGCGAGAATTTATCCGTTATCTGGCGAACTGAGGTCTGGCGGACCGGACCGGGCCGACGCACCGGGGGCCGCCCGCCCGGTCCGCAAAGGCCCGCGACACGGGCGTGCTACCCTTCGCGTTTGAGATGAGCAAAGACTTCCCCGCCCGGCCAAGTGTCCGCCGCCCGACCGTGGAGGCGCGGCGTTGACCGTCCTCGCCGCGCTGCTGTCCTGGTTTCTGGTCGGCCTGTTTATCCGCCTGAGCAAGGCGCGGGGCTGGGGCCAGCCGGTCCGCAAGGACGGCCCGCAGACCCATCTGGTCAAGGAGGGCACCCCCACGGCGGGCGGTGTGGCCTTTGTGCTCGCGCTGGCACTGGTCTTCTTTCCGCTGTACTTCACCGGAAACGCCGGGGGACCGCGCGAACTGCTGATCATGCTGACCGCGCTGGGCATGGGCCTGATCGGCGGGGCCGACGATTTCCTGAAGGTCCGCTCGCGCATGCAGGGCCGCGGCAAGAAGGAACTGCTCGCCCGTGAGAAGTTTCCGCTGCAGCTGCTGGTGGGCCTGCTGTTCGGCTGGTTTGCCGCGCCGCTCGCCTCGCATGAACTGGTCCCCGGTTTCGGGCAGATCGGCGACACGCTGCTGCTCGCGCTGGTGATGGTGGGCAGCGTGAACGCCTTTAACTTCACCGACGGCCTCGACGGCCTGCTGGGCGGCGTGGCGATCATCGTGCTGCTGCCGCTGCTGGCCCTGTCGCCGGTTTCGGCGCTGCTCGTGGCCGTGCTGCTGGGGTTCCTGTGGTTCAATGCCCACCCGGCCCGCGTGTTCATGGGCGACATGGGCAGCCACGCCATCGGAGCCATCGCGGCGGGCGCGTACGTGCTGTACGCCGACGTGTGGCTGCTGCCGCTGGCCGCCATCATTCCGGTGGCCGCCGTCCTGAGCGTGGTGATCCAGGTCGCCTCCTTCCGCCTGCGCGGCAAGCGGATTTTCCGCATGAGCCCCATCCAGCACCACTTCGAGCTGAGCGGCTGGCCCGAAACCCACGTCACGCTGCGCTTCTGGGTGGTCACGGCGGTGGCGACGGCGGCAGTGTGGTGGATTCTGGGAGGCCGGCCGTAGTGCGGCGCGCGCAGAGCGACCGCGACACAGGCCGCGCCGCCCGGACCCTCCGCCTGTTTCCATGATTCCGGATCTCGCCGCCCTGCTGGCCCGCCGCGCCCATCTTCCCGGCCAGGGCACCACCTTTTACCGGGGGGTTCACACCACCGAGAGCGGGGGACAGTTTGCGCTGGACCTCGCCGGCGACGCGGGGGTGCTGAGCCTGTACACCGACCTGACCGTGCAGGACGAGGTGGCCCTGGCCGCCGCCTGCGGCACGGCAGCGGGGCTGGCGGCGGTGTACCTCAAGCGCCGGCCTCCCGAGGCCCGGCACGCGGCCAACGTGGCGCGCGAGTGGCTCTCTCCGCCGGAGCCGGTGTGGGGGGAGGCGCGCGGCGAGATCACGGCGCTGGAAAGCGCCGTACCCTTCCTGATCCGCCCCGGCGCGGACCTCAGCATCGGCCTGTTCGCGGACGCCCGCCCGGCTCGGGGTTGGGTGCGGGCCCACGCTCCGGCGCGGGTCCTCAACACCTTTGCCTACAGCTGCGGCTTCGGGCTCAGCGCGGCGCTGGGCGGCGCAGACACGGTCAAGAACGTGGACCTGTCACGCAAGGTGCTCGCCTGGGGACAGGAAAACTACGCCCTCAGCGGTCTGGATGCCCCGGACGCCGATTTTCTGTACGGCGACGTGTTCGGATGGCTGCGCCGCTTGCACCGGCGCGGCGACGTGTTCGATCTGGTGATTCTGGACCCCCCCTCCTTTGCCCGCAGCAAGGCCGGTGTCTGGCGGGCCGAGCACGACTATGCCCGCCTCGCGGCGCTGGCCGCAGAGGTCACCGCGCCGGGCGGCACACTGCTGACACTGCTCAACCACGCCGGCGTCTCCCCCACCACCTTTGACCGCATGGTGGAGGCCGGACTGGCCGAAGCCGGACGGCGCGGCCGCGCGGCGCGGCGGCTGGGCGTGGGCGAGGATTATCCGGGGGCCGCCCACCTGAAAGTGGTGGCCTGGGAGCTGAGCGGGTAGACCCTGAATCAGGTGTCTTCCGGCAGGGACAGCGGCAGGAGTTCCCCACCCGCAAAATTGCACACCCAGTCTCCGAGTTCGGTTTCTCCGGTCATCGCCTCGTACACGGTGAACCGGATGCGCTCGCCGTCCTCGACGCGCCGCAGGACTTCCGGGGTGACGCAGCCGCTGACCGTGACCTCGCCCAGGGTGATGCTGAAGAATTCGGTGGCGTCCGCTGGTCTGGACATGACTCAGGATAGAACACGGTGCCTGCACACGCTGTGGACCACCGGCCGCCGGCTGGCCCGGCCCCACTTGTGCGCCGCCTCACTTCGTTTTCTAAAGCGGCAGGTATGCTGGAGGCATGACGCAGACTGCCCAGACCGAGACACAGGCCGAAAAACAGGTGCTTGTTCCCCTGACCACCCCCGAGGAAGTGGACCAGTTCCTCACGGAATACCCGCTGGCCGCCGTGTTCAAGGCCGGCACCTGCCACAAGACCATGCAGGGCTTCGGGGTCCTCGAAACGTTCTTGCAAAACCATGAGCTGCCGGTGGGGTTCATCCGGGTGGTGGACTGGCGGCCGGCCAGCAACCATGTGGCGCAGCGCACCGGCATCATTCACCACAGCCCGCAGCTGATGCTGTTCAAGGACGGTCAGGTGCAGTTCGAGGTGAACAACTGGGACATCACCCCCGAGGCGCTGTCCCCGGTGTTCGAGGCGCAGGTGCCCCGGCGCAGCGGCGCAGCGACCGTGCAGACCGACGACAACATCGAGCCGTACCGCCGCCTGATGCGCGACTTCCTGGACGGCAAGCTCAGCGACTGGGCCTTTCAGGACCAGTACGTGACGTTGTTCCGCGATGACGCCAGCCTGCGCTCGCAGCGCGAATTCGAGCTGCTCTCGCGCCTGTTTGGCGATCCCGACGCCTATCACGGTGGCCTGCACCAGCTCGGCGCGCCCCAGGTTCGCGGCGACCTGCAGGGCCGGGTCCAGGCCCTGCTGGATGAACTGGATTAATCCCGTCCTGAGACAGCTCCAGCGCTGAGACCACCCCAGCACTGGGCCCGTCCGGGAGCCCACCACCTCCCATAAACCCGCCCACGCCCTGGCCCGAAAGAGCCGCCGGGGGGTGGGTTTTTCTTGTTCTGTAAGCGGATGGTAAGAGGTCACAGGGTGTTATGTCATCGTTCACCGTTCACGCCGTCTGCGCCTCGGCACGCACGCCACCCTCTTTTCCCCGGACGACACATGACAGATGCCCTCACCCTTCCGCTTCCCACGTCTCCTCCGTCCGCGCCCACCGACCGGGTGGTGTATGCCGCCCTCAGCACCGACCACTACCCCTGGACCGAGGTTCTGGGCGACCTGGCCGTTCGCCAGAAACGCGGCTGGAGTGGGGTGCTCGACGCCGTGCAGGGTCCGCGCTGGGCGCGGTTCGTGTGGCTGGAGGGCCGGTTGCTGGGCGGATTCACGGTGGGTGGACAGGCGCTGGACTGGGCGGTCACGCTCGCGGGCCTGCCGCGCGCCCGCGTCACGCTCAGCGAGGCCGCGCCCATGATCTGCGAGCTGCTGTGGGCCTGCCGCGCCGTTTCGCCGCGCCCGCTGCCCACCGCGTGGCCTCAGGCGAGGGACGGGCTGGAACGCGCTCTGTTCTCGGGACTGCTGGTGTCCGGCGCGGCGTGCAGCTTCTGGAACGCCGGGCGGATCGCGGGAGGCGACCTTCCGGCCTCCGGCGCCGGCGGGCAGACCTATGCGCTGGGCCTGGAAGGGGACCGTGAGGCCCTGGTCGGGTTCTGGCAGGACCTGTTGCGGACCATTCACCACAGCGCCCCGCTGGACGACGCGTGGCGGCAGGTTACCACCCGCCTGAGCGAGGATCACCCGTGTCTGGACCCCTTTGCGCGGGAGATCACCCTGCAGCGCGGTCAGCTGACCGTTGATCCGGGCCTGCCGGTCGAGGAATGGCGCCCGGCGCTGTACCTGGCCCTGCGCGAGACCCTGGTGCGGGTGGGCGTACGCCTGGGCGACCTGCCGCTGGGCGATCTGCCCGCACGGCCCGAATGGCTGGCCGCCGGCCTGGGCCGGATGGGGCGGGCATGAGCCCCCTGCGGTGGCCCGAAGGCCTGTCCGATACAACGGCCCTGCCCTTTCACGTATGGCGGATCATGGACCTGATCAACGGCGAGCGCAGCGCCGAGGCGGTCGCGCGGCTGGGCAACCTGAGCGTGACCGAGCTGCAGCGCCACATGGAAGAGGCCCAGCGCTGGATCAGCCGGGCCAGACAGCACGAGCAGCCGGTGACGCCGGAACTGATCCGCACGGTAACGCAGTGCCTGACCCTGGTCGTCGGTCCGATGGCGGCGCTGATGGTCGATGAAGCGCTGGATGAACCGGGCCGGCAGGCCAGCGTGAGCGCCCTGCTCTCGGAACTGGCCGGTCAACTCAGCCCCGAGCAGTTGCAGGCCTTTGCGCGCCAGCTGCGCGAGCGGGGTCTGGCATGACCCGTCTGCGCTGGCAGGGGCCACCTCCGGCACCGGGCACCACAGGCCGGACCGCGTCCCAGCACACCGTGACGCGCAGCATCAAGGGAGAATAACCAGCATGAAATACACCATCGTGATCCGGCAGCCGGTGGACGCCGCACGGCAACCCGAACTGGAACAGCAGCTGATTGACCGCTTTGGTCTGAATGCCGAGCAGGCACGGAAGCTGGCGGCCCGGCGTGCGGGGCGGTTGATGAAGCCCACCTCCCGCGCCCGCGCGGAACTGCTGCTCAGCGTGTTCCAGTCGGTGGACGCAGAGGTCGCGCTGGAAACGGTCCACGAGGACACCCAGCAGCTGTCCGAGCCGTTTCAGGGAGTCGCCCCCCTCCCCACCGCCCGGCGCGTCGCCGATCCCCACGACGACACCCTGCTTGCGCCCCTGCTGCCGGCAACCGCCTGGCCCTCTCCCATGGCTCCTGTGTCCAGCGCGCCCGAACCCTCCGGGATCACCAGCGCCGGAGCCTCCTCGGGTGGACGGACGGCCACCCTGGACGCCCCGCCCGAAACCCGGGCCACCGCTCAGGCTTTCGGCGGCCTGACAGCTGCCCCGGACCTGTCGGTGTTTGGGGACTCCGCCGGCACTTCCTTCCCGTTCAGCAGTGACCTGCCGCCCCCGACCACCAACCCGTTCGAACCGGGCAGCCCCTCGTCTGTGGGGTCGTCTGCGGCCGCCCTGGAAGACAGCGCGTCCTCACTGCCGTCCGCCGACGTGTGGTCGGACTTTACCGGTGGCCTCGGCATGCCGGAAACCGAGACCCCGGAAACGCCGGGGACCTCGGCCGCGCCCATCGCGCCGATGCTGGTGCCCGGCGTGGGTGTGGGCGAGCTGGGCAAGGGCGCGGGGCTGCGGCGCAACAGCCTGGCCCGGCAGCTCACGCTGGGCGCCCTGGTTCCGCTGGTCCTTGCCAGCGCCGTGACGCTGGGAGTACTCGCGCTGACCCTGCCCACGATGCAGCGTCAGGTCGTGCAGGCCAACGCCCGCACAGTGGCCGCTGCCGTCGGGGCCAACCTGACCACCGGCAGCCAGAGCCTGACCTACGCGCAGCTCGACAGCATCATCGCCGGCTCGGACGTGGGATTCGTACGGGTCGAGGTGCCGGGCGGCGCAAGCTATCTGCGCTCCAGAAACCCCGAGCTCAACGGACAGTTCAACACCCAGCTCACCGACTGGACCCGCACCCACCCCAACAGTGGCACCCTGAAGCTGGACGGCACCGAGTACGTGGTCAGCCGGGTCACGTTCCGCGAAGACAAGCTCGGACGGGCGGTCGCCGCACCGGTCAATGCCGGAGACGACCAGTATGTCCGGCGCATCACGGTGGGGCTGCCCAACGCCCAGGCGGCCACCAACCTGCGCAATACCCTGCTGCTGGTGCTGCTGGCCTCGCTGCTGGGCCTGGGTCTGGCCGGAGTGTTTGCCGCCCGCGCTGCCCGGCAGGTCACCGAGCCCATCCAGCGGCTGGTGCGCGCCGCCGACGCCATCAGCATGGGCGACCTGTCGCGCCCGGTGCAGGCCGCCCGCAACGACGAGATCGGGGACCTTGCCCAGGCCCTGGAACGCATGCGTCTGAGCCTGGAAGCGGCGATGGAGCGCCTGCGCCGCCGCCGCCGGAATTAAGCGCCACGGTTGCTCGTCCAGGCCCGCAAGAGGTCGCGTTCTCCCCCATCCCCACAAGGCCCGCCGAGCATGAACCCGGCGGGCCTTGTGGGGATGATGTCCAGGGACGCGCTCAGTCGGGTTTCATGCTGTGCTTGAGATCGCGGATCTGATCGTGGCTGGCCTTGACCTGTGCGTACTGGGTTTCCACGAAGGCGCGCAGGTCGGCGGGCAGCTCCTTGTCGTCCAGCACATCCTGATAGTTCTGAATGGCCGTGTCCTCACCGCGCTCGGCCTCGGCGACCACCGCGTAATCGTCTCGGCCCGTCACCGCGTCACGCACGTTCAGCCAGGTACGGTGCAGGGCCGCGCCCACGCTGCCGCCCTCGCGGGGCTTGTCTCCCAGGCTGGCAATTTTGGCCTCGACCTCACCGGCCAGCTGGGCACGCTGGGCGCTGCGTTCGCTGAACAGACTCTTGAGCTTGGGGTCGTCGGCATGTTCGGCGGCCTCGGAAAACCCCTTCTCGCCGTCGCGCAGGGTGCCCAGCAGATACTGCAGTTTGTCGGTGGCCTGTTCGTTGTTCATCATGGGTCGCTCCTTCGGTGAACGCCCACTGAAACGGGCGTTTCTCGTGCCCACAGGCTAGGGAGTGCAGGTCGACAAACCATTGCGCTGGCATAAGACGCCATTCACACAGCCTTGAACTGGTCTTGAGGCTTGGAGACGCCCGGCCCCCGACTGACTTTCTTGCAGTTGCGCTGAAGGTTCTGACCTAGCCTCTGGCCCATGTCCTCCACCCCCACCGCCAGTCACCCCTGGATTCTGCGCATGGCCTGGCACGACCTGTGCTTCATGCACTGGCCCGTGGACCCCGACACCCTGGCACGCACCCTGCCCCCCGGTGTGGTCCTCGACACCTACCGTGGCCAGGCGTGGCTGGGCGCGGTGCCGTTTCGCATGGCAGACGTGGCCCCGCGCGGGGTGCCGGGCGTGCCGGGGCTGAGCGCCTTTCCCGAGCTGAACCTGCGCACCTACGTAACGGCCGGGGGCGAAGCGGGGGTGTGGTTCTACAGCCTGGACGCCGCGCAGCCCCTGGCCGTGCGCCTGGCGCGGCAGTTCTTTCATCTTCCGTACTTTGACGCCCGGATGTGGGTGTCGCGCGAGAACGGCGTCACCCGTTACGCCAGCCTGCGCACCCACCGTCAGGCTCCGCCCGGCCGGTTTGCCGCCGCGTACCGGCCCGTCGGCGACCCCATCAGCGCGCCGCCCGGCAGCCTGGAAGACTGGCTGACCAACCGGCTGAACCTGTACAGCGCCGATCCGCGCGGGCGGGTGTACCGGGGCCGCATCGAGCATGATGTGTGGCCGCTGCGCCGGGCCGAGGCGGTCATCCGCCACAACACGCTGGCCGCGCCGCTGGGACTGGACCTGGGCGGAGAACCCCACCTGCTGCACGCCGGGGAACTGCGCGTGCGGGCAAGGGGGCTGGAGCGGGTGCGGTAGGGCGGGCCCCCTCCACCACCTTCAGGCGTCCGGGTTGTCCAGGCTCAGGCGAAACGGCTCCTTCAGGCCTGCCTCTGCCGTCTGGCGGGCCACGGCGGGCACATGGTTCAGGGCCAGCACCGCGCGGTAGGTCCGCACGGCCAGCTCGCGGTCGCCCAGCGCGTCGCGTACCTGCCCCAGCCGCGCCAGGGTCAGCCCGGCCAGACTGCGGGGCAGCTCGCCCTGCAGGGCGTGGGCGGCCCGTTCCAGCCGTTCGCGGGCCCCCGCCAGGTCCCCCACAGCCAGATAAATGCTGGCGGCGGCGGCGTGCAGTTCGGCAGGCGGTGTCACCGCGTCCGGTCGTCCGGTCGTTCCGGTTTCCCGGTCCAGGGCCGTGAGCAGGGCGTTCAGGTCGTCATCCTCCTGCAACCGCCACGCGCGGTCGGCCAGGGCGCGCAGGCGGCTGGTCTCACCGGGGGTGAAGGTGTCCAGGCTGGGCACACGTGCGCCGGGCAGCAGCGCCAGCAACTCCGGCAGGTCATCCAGCGGGACGAGCACCACCCCGCGATGGCCCGCCAGCCGCGCGGCAAGCTCCGAGAGCCGCCGCGCCCGCCAGCACGTTCCTGGTCCCTCGTCCAGCGCTCCGCGCACCGTCTGGTGGTAGGTCTGCACAGCGTCCAGCATCTCGGGGGCCAGAACACCGTGGGCGGTCAGGGGCCGGATGAGCAGCGCGGCGAGGTCGCGCTCGGCCTGCCCCACCTGCCTCAGCCGGTCGCGGCCCTGGGGGTACTGCTGCAGGAAGGTCTGCAGCTGCGCGTGTTCGGCCTCGGCCCAGGCCCAGTCGGCCGTGAAGCCCTCCTGAATTCGTATGCGCGCGGCGGGCAGGGCGTCGCGCAGCGGGTGATCGGGGTCGGGGTCGGTGGCCCAGAGAACGTCCCCTTCTCCCAGGTGCAACAAAATCTCCACCACGGTTCCGGCGTTGTACTGCGGATGCAGACGCAACAGGTCGCCCAGATCGGGCAGCAGCACCACACTCATGAGGTGACCTGTGCGCCGCGCCGCGCGAGTTCTGCCAGGAACGCACCCGGATCGGCGGGCGTCAGGAAGTAGTGACGGCTTCCCGACTGCAGCAGCACGCCGCCCCGGCCCCTTGATGCGGCCGCCAGCACCCGCCTGACGCCCTGCTCATCATGGGCCAGAAGAAAATGACCACTCAGGTACCCCGGCAGCCCGGTCCCGAAGGTGCGGAGGCCCAGTATGCCGGAGGTGGTCCTGGCGCTGAGCTCCGAGTAGGGCAGCCGGGTCTGGTTCAGAGCGCGCTGGATCACCACGGCGTCCGGGGTCAGGGTATAGGCCAGGCGGCGCGGGGCCAGCAGGAACCAGGCAAGCAGCGCCAGCGCCAGAACAACCGCCGCGCCCCGCTGCAGTGGAGTGCTGTCCTCGTCGGGAATGAACGCCCCCGCCATCAGCAGCGCAGGCACGCCCCAGGTCACGGCGCGCAAGACGGGCGAGGCCGGGGCCGCCGCCACCGGAACGCTGCGCCCCTGCACGGGCCCCATCATGCGCTGGCTCCGCTGCGCCCACGCCCTCCGTTGCGGCCCAGGCGCACGATGTCGGTGACGCCCTCGACCTTCTGAATGGCGGCGCGCACGTTCTCCAGATCGGCGTTGCCGCGCACCCCCAGCCGCAAGAGGATGTGGGCCACGTCGTTGAGATCCACATTGGCCTCCACCTTCAGCGGGCTGCGTTTCTCGGCGCTCAGCACGCCCAGGATGTCGGCCAGCAGCCCGGAGCGGTCCGGAGCCACCACATCCAGATCCACCAGGGTCTGTCCCGCCGTGCCCACGTCCCAGCTCGCCGCGACGCAGCGTTCGGGTTCGTCCTTGAGCAGCCGGATCATGTTGGGACAGTCGATGCGGTGGATGCTCACCCCGCGCCCACGCGTCAGGTAACCCATGATCTGGTCACCCCGGATCGGCGAACAGCAGTTGCTGAGCTTGGTCGTGGTGGACATGCCCTCCACGTAGACGCCGCCGCTCTCGGGCGGGCGGGGCTTGGGTGCGCGCTTGGAGGGCGCGGTGCCCTGTTCGCTCGCGAGGCTGGGAGACAGCACCTTGCCCACCGTGCTCGGGGTGATCTTGCCCGCACTCAGGGCAAAGTACAGCTCGTCCGGGTTGCGGCTGCCCAGCAGCTTCTGGGCCGCGTCCTCCAGCAGCTTGGTACGCATCAGCTGGCGCACCGGCAGCTGCCGCTTGCGCAGGTGGCGCTCGAGCATGTCATGACCGCGCTGCAGGGCGTCGTCGCGTTCCAGCTGACGGAAATGGTGGCGGATCTTGGCGCGGGCGCTGCGGGTCACGGCGAAGTTCAACCAGTCCTTGCTGGGATGGCCGTTCTTGCTCGTCACGATCTCCACCATGTCGCCGTTGCCGAGCTTGTGGGACAGAGGCACGATGCTGCCGTTGACCCGCGCGCCCACGGTGGTCTCCCCGATGCGGCTGTGGATGTGGTAGGCGAAATCGATGGAGGTGCTGCCCGCCGGCAGGCTGATCGCCAGACCGCGCGGCGTGAAGACCCGCACCCGCTGACCGAGGATGTCGGTCTTCACGGCGTCCATGTAATCGCTGGCGTCGTTGATCTCGTCTTGCAGCTCGCGCAGCTGCAGAATCCAGTTCTCGCGGTCACGCTGGGCCAGCTGAGCGCCCTGCTTGTACATCCAGTGGGCCGCCACGCCGTACTCGGCGACCTCGTGCATGCGCCGCGAGCGAATCTGCACCTCGATGGGCTGGCCGCTCTGGCTGATCACGGTGGTGTGCAGGCTCTGGTAGCCGTTGGGCTTGGGCACCGCGATGTAATCCTTGAAGCGGCCCGGCAGCGGGGTCCACATGCTGTGGACGATGGAGACGGTGTGGTAACAGATGCGCTTCTCGCGCGTCTGCTCGGCGCGCTCACGCCGCTTCTCGTCGGTGCCGGCCGGCACGATCAGCTCCTTGGGCGTGAGGATCACGCGGATGGCCAGCAGGTCGAAGATCTGCTCCAGGCCCTTGCCCTCGCGCTGCATCTTGTTGTGGATGCTCCACAGGTGCTTGCTGCGCCCGGCAATGTCGATGTCGCTGACCCACTCGGGCAGTTCCAGGTCGTCGGTCAGGGCTTCTTGCAACTCGGTCACGGCCTCGCCGATCAGGGTGTCGCGCTCCTCCTGACGGGTCCGCAGGCGGCTTTGCAGGTAGGTGTACTCGTCGGGATACAGGTAGCGGAAGCTGAGGTCCTCCAGTTCCCACTTGATCTGCCCGATCCCGAGGCGGTGCGCAAGCGGCGCGAAGATCTCCATGGTCTCACGCGCAATACGCAGCTGTTTTTCGGGCTTCATGCTGCCGAGCGTGCGCATGTTGTGCAGCCGATCGGCCAGCTTGACCACGATGATGCGGATGTCGTCGGTCATGGCGATCAGCATCTGGCGCAGGTTCTCGGCCTGCATGTCGCGCCCGGCGTCGCTGACCTGGGCGGCCTGCGAGCCCTGCTTGCTGAGCTTGCTGACCTTGGTCTCGCCCTCCACGATGCGCGCCACATCGCGCCCGAAGCCCGCCTCGATCTGCTCGAAGGTCACGGCCTCGACGTCCTCGACCGTGTCGTGCAGCAGCCCCGCCATGATGCTGTCGCTGTCCATGCCCAGCCGCGCCAGAACCACGGCCACCGCCACCGGATGCGTGATGTACGGCTCGCCGCTGCGGCGGTTGACCCCGGCGTGCGCGTCGCGCGCAAAGACATAGGCCCGTTCGATGCCGTCTCTTTCTGCCGCCGGACGACCCGCCACCAGTACCCTGAGTTCTTCCATCCCGTGATCCCCGCGCCCTGGCACGCCCGGCACAATAGCGCGCCCGGCGCGCGGTCATTCCGCATCAGTGCCCAGTGCGCTGCAAACCCCAGGGCGCAGCCCACGGGCGTCCCGCAAAAGCGCCCACCGGAAGGGCGGGCGCAGATAAGGTGAGTGCAGGAGCTGTCAGCGCCGGTCGCGCACGCGAACAGGAATGGGCACTGGCTGGGGGTGCGGCTGGCCCCTCAGGACCTCCCGGAGCCAGTCAATAAATTCGCGCAGGCCATTCATGACCCCAGTGTACCGGCCCCTGCCTGACACAGATGGCACGGAGCTTACGATGGAATTGAAAGATGGGCGACACCTAAACTGAGGAATGACACAATGCCCGGCATGATCCCGCCCACGCCCGTGATTCTGGACGGCGACCCCGGACACGACGACGCCATCAACATCCTGCTCGCGCTGGCCAGCCCGGAACTGGACGTGCTGGGCATCGGCACGGTGTTTGGCAATGTGGGCCTGGAACACACCACCCGCAACGCCCTGGTCACCCGCGAACTGACCAGACATTCCGTGCCCATCTACGCCGGAGCCGACCGGCCGCTGGTGGCCCCGCGCATCAGCGCCGAGGCTGTTCACGGGCACAGCGGGCTGGACGGCCCGCATCTGCCCCCTCCCCAACGGGGCGCGGAGGCCGGTCACGCCGCCCGCTTCATCATCGAGGCGGTGCGGGCCCGGCCCGGAGAGATCACGCTGCTGCCCACCGGGCCGCTGACCAACCTGGCCCTGGCCCTGCGTCTCGCCCCGGACATCGCGCCGCTGATCCGGCAGGTGGTCTGGATGGGCGGCAGCACCGACACGGGCAACTGGACGCCCGCCGCCGAATTCAACGCCCTGGCCGATCCCCACGCCGCGCATATCGTCTTTTCCTCCGGCGTGCCGCTGACCATGTTCGGCCTGAATGTCACGCACCAGGCCATCGCACACCCCGCCCGCGTGCAGGCCTTCCGGAATCTGGGCACGCGGGCGGGCGAGTTCGTGGCCGTGCTGCTGGAATTCTTCGCCGAACACCACCGCGAGCGCTACGGCTGGGACGGCGGCGCGCTGCACGACCCCATGACGGCGGCGTGGCTGCTGCGCCCGGACCTGTTTGTCTCGCGTTCCATGTATGTGGAGATAGACCTGACCGATGGCCCCAGCGCGGGCCGGACCGTGGCGGATGTCTGGCATGTCACCGGGCGGCCACAGAACGTGCAGGTCGTGACGCAGGTGGACGCCGACGGATTTTTCGCGCTGCTGGTGGAGCGGATCAAACGGTACCCGTAGACGTATGGAAGGGCTGCCCCACAGGACCATGCCGGGGGAATACCCTGGGGACAGCTCCAAAGGTGGGCAGAACATGAGGGCACCGATCCGTGGGATGTTTAATATGAAACATATGTCGCCGCGCCCTCCGGACCGTCGGGTTGGACCGCACGTCACAGAGCGTGCTGCCGTGGTTCCCGAGCAGGAATTGCGGCAGGCGCTGCACCGGCGGCTGGCGCTGATGACCCTGGCATGCGGTCTGCCGGTGATCGCCGTGCTGTGGGGCGTTGAGTTGCGCAAGGAAACGCCCAGTCCAGAGCTGCTGGGCTTTTATCCCACGCTGTCGCTGCTGTGCCTGTGGGCGGTGTACTGGGTCTCCCGGGGCCGCCCGGTGGACCTGCTGCTCAGGGTCATTTTTACCCTGAACCTGGTATTTATTCTCGAGCAGTCCTACTTTGGAAGTGCCGCCGTCCAGAACTCATCGGCCCAGGGCAACCTGAATCTCTATCTGATGCTCATTGCCAACACGATCATCAGTTACCTGATCTTCAATATCCGGCCGGCCGGCATCCTGACTCTGGGCGCTTTCATCGCCTCCTTCGGCCTGACCGTGCTGTCTTTCGCGCTGAACGGAGCGCTGCGACAGCTGCTGTTCACCCTGCAGCTGCAGGTGTCGACCGGAGCCATCCTGCTGCTCGTTCATGCGCTGGCATGGTACAAGGACAGGTTCACCACGCAGTCGCACGAACAGCGTGTGCTGGAATACGAGGCCTCCACCGACCCGCTGACCGGCCTGCCCAACCGCCGCAGCTTGTACCGGCAGATTGAGGGCCTGCTGCGGGATGAAGAGCGGGGAGACTGTGGCAGCGTGATCCTGTTCGACATTGACCACTTCAAGCGGGTCAACGACCTGTACGGCCACCCGACCGGCGACGGTGCGCTGCTGCACATCGCTGGATTGCTGACGGATTTTGCCCGGCCGGAAGACACCCCGGGCCGCTGGGGCGGTGAGGAGTTCATGCTCGTGCTGCCGCACACGCCCGCAGAGGCCGCCGCCGCCCTGGCTGAGCAGCTCAGGGCTACCCTGAGCGCCGCGCCCTACGACCCGGTGGGACAGATCACCGCCAGCTTCGGGGTGGCCGCCTGCCTGCCGGGAGACACCCTGACCCGGCTGACCACCCGCGCCGACAGCGCCCTGTACCGCGCCAAGCAGGAGGGCCGCAACCGCGTGGTCCTCGCCGACCCCGACCGGATGCCCGACCATACCTTCCTGACCGCCTGATCTGCCGGGCCGCAGGCCGTGGACGCGGAACACAGGGGCAGGGCCGCTCCCTTCCGGAACCGGCCCTGCCCCTGCGGGTACTCCGCGCGGGTCTGCTCAGTCGGCGAAACGCTTGAGCACGTCGCGGCTGATCACCAGACGCTGCACCTCGTCGGTGCCCTCGCCGATGCGGGTCAGGCGGTTGTCGCGCCAGAACCGTTCGACCGGGTACTCCTTGATGTAGCCATACCCACCGAGCATCTGAATGGCCTCGTCACAGGCCTCCACGCCCACGGTGGTGGCAAACAGCTTGGCGCGGGCCACCGGCACGGTGAAGTTCTCACCCGCGTCCTTGAGGTCGGCGGCCTTGCGGATCAGCAAGCGGGCGGCCTCCAGCTTGGTGTCCATGTTCGCGAGGCGGAAGGAAATGTCCTGGTTGTAGGCGATCGGCTTGCCGAACTGCTCGCGCTCCAGGGTGTACTTCGCGGCGTACTCAAAGGCGGCGCGGCCCAGGCCCAGGCCCATTGCGGCAATCCCCACGCGCCCGCCATCCAGTACCTTCATGACGTCCTTGAAGGCGTTGCCGCGCTCGCCGAGCAGCGCCTCGGCGGGCAGGTGAATGTCCTCGAAGATCAGCTGCGCGGTGTCGCTGCTGCGCAGGCCCAGCTTGTCTTCCTTGCGCCCGATGGAAAATCCCTGAACCTCGTCGCGGTTGAAGACGAAGGCGCTGATGCCGTCATTCTTGCCCTTGCCCTCGCGGGCGGCGTCGGTACGTGCCAGGATGACGTAGGTGCCGCCCACGCTGCCCTGGGTGATGAAGTTCTTGGAGCCGTTGAGCACCCAGCTGCCGTCCGGCTGCTCCACCGCCCGGGTCTGCAGGCCGCCGCTGTCGCTGCCGCTGCCCGGTTCGGTCAGGCCCCATGCGCCCAGCTTCTTCGCGGCGGCGAGGTCGGGCAGGAACTTGGCCTTCTGCGCCTCGGTTCCGCCGATCAGAATGTGGCCCTGGCACAGCGAGTTGTGGCTCGCGACGGTCAGGCACAGCGATCCGTCCACCGCCGCGATCTCCTCGATGATCATGGCGAACGTGGCCGTATCCAGCGCGGAGCCGCCGTATTCCTCGGGCGTCTGCGCGCCCATGATGCCCATCTCGCCCAGTTCCTGAACGATCTGCAGCGGGAACTCGCCCGTCTGGTCGCGCTCGGCGGCGCCCGGCTCGACCTTGTTCTTCAGGAAGGCCCTCAGGGCGCCCACGATGGTGCGCTGGTCATCGTTCATGGGCTGCACGTTGGGGCTGGGGGTCTGGGCGCTGCGGTCAAGGGTGCTGGTCATGGTGGTGCCTCCGGGTAGTGAAGAGAAGAAGGGAGATGGAGCAGAAAACGGTGAAGCTGGCGGCTAAACCTGGAACACGCCTACCCGCAGGTCCTCCTGCTGGGGGTTCTGGGCACAGGCGTCCAGGGCGCGGATCAGGCGGTCGCGGGTATCGTTGGGGGGAATGATCTCATCCACCCACAGCCGCGCGGCGGCGTAGCGGGGATCGAGTTCGGTGTCGTACTTGGATTTGACCTCGTCGTACAGACGCTGCAGTTCCTCGTCGTCGGGTTCGTGCCCGGCACGTTTCAGGGCGGCGAGCTGGATGTCCAGCAGCGTTTTGGCCGCCGCGTTGCCGCTCATCACGGCGTATTTGGCGCTGGGCCACGCGAAGATGAAGCGCGGCCCGTAGGCCTTGCCGTTCATGGCGTAGTTGCCGGCCCCAAACGATCCGCCCGTGATGATGGTGATCTTGGGAACCACGGAGTTGGACACGGCATTCACCAGCTTGGCCCCCCGGCGGATGATGCCCTCCTGTTCGGAGTCGCGGCCCACCATGAAACCGGTGACGTCACTCAGGAACACCAGCGGCACGCCCGCCTGGTTGGCGTCCAGGATGAAGCGGGCGGCCTTGTCCGCGCTGTCACCGTAGATCACGCCGCCGACCTCAATGCGCGTCCGCAGCCCCGGCTCGCCGCCGGACTTGAGCTTCTTCTTGATGACGGTGCGCTGGTTGGCGACAAAGGCCACCGGATAGCCGCCCACCCGCGAGAACCCGCACACGATGGTCTCGCCGTATTCGGGCTTGAACTCGTGGAATTCGCCGCCGTCGGTGATGGCCGTGATCAGGTCACGCACGTCGTAGGTCTGGCCGCCCGCGAACCCCACCACCCCGGTCAGGTCGCGCCCCGACGCGGCGCGGACCTCAGCGCGGCGCCGGGCCCACGGCGCGGGGTCGCCCTGCGCGTACAGATCGGCCAGGGCGCGCACCCGCTTCAGGGCCGCGTCGTCGTCCGGCTCCTTGTAGTCCACGGTTCCTGCAATCGCGGCGTGCATGTCGGCCCCGCCGAGTTCCTCGGAGTCCACGACCTGACCGATGGCGGCGCGCACCAGCGCCGGCCCCGCGAGGTACAGCCCCGAGCCCTCGGTCATGATCAGCGTGTCGCACATCACCGGCAGGTACGCGCCGCCCGCCACGCAGTTGCCCATGATCGCCGCGATCTGCGGAATGCCCGCTGCGCTCATGCGGGCGTTCAGGTAAAAGACCCGCCCGAAGTCGTCCTGATCGGGAAAGATCTCGTCCTGCATGGGCAGGTACACGCCGGCCGAGTCCACCAGGTAGATCACCGGCAGGTGATTCTCAAAGGCGATGGTCTGCGCGCGGATCACCTTCTTGGCGGTGATCGGGAAAAACGCGCCCGCCTTCACGGTGGCGTCGTTGGCGATGATCATCCACGGACGGCCCGCCACCGTGCCGATGCCTGTGACCGTGCCTCCACTGGGACAGCCGCCCACGTCCTGGTACATCTCCCAGCCGGCAAAGGTCATGAGTTCGTCGAACGGCGTGCCGTCGTCGGTGAGGCGCTGAATGCGCTCGCGGGCCGTGAGACGGTTCTTGTCGTGCTGGCGCTGCTGGGCCTTGGCGCCGCCGCCTGCACGAACCCGGCGCTGGTCGGCGTCCAGACGGGCCAGGGCCTGGGCCCAGGAGTCGGGGACAGAAGGAGTGGGCGCCGGAGCGCTGGTGTCGGTATCGGTCATCTGTGCCCAGCAGTCTAACAAACGCCCGTTAGGGAGGGGAGCAGGCGGAGGCACAGTTCCTGCCCCGGTGCCGGACGTTCACCGCCCCCGCACCCAGCTGCGCAGAACGCCGACGCGCACCCAGGGCCTGTCTTCCTTTACTCCTGCAGCACTCCTGCAGCGCGCGAGGATGCCCTAGCATGACCGGCATGTTCCGCCGCCGCCCGCCCCTGCCGCCGTTTCCGGCGGGTGGCCTGCTGGTCGGCGGCGCGGTGCGTGACTGGCTGCGCGGGGTGGCCCCCAAGGATTTCGACTGGGTGGTGCCCGACCCCGCGGCGGCGGCGCGGGCGATGGCAGCTGTACTGGGGGGCTCGGCCTTTGCGCTGGACGAGGAGCGCGGCTACTGGCGGGTCCATCTGCCCGGCGGCGTTCAGCACGACCTCGTGCCGCGCCCGGCCGACGTGACCGACGACCTGTTGCGGCGTGACTTCACGGTGAATGCCCTGGCCGTGACCGGGGAGGGCCGGGTGCTGGATCCGGCGGGCGGACGGGCCGACCTGCGGGCGCGGCGGCTGCGCATGGTCTCGGCCGCCAACCTGCGTTCGGACCCGCTGCGGGCGTGGCGGGCGGCGCGGCTGGAAACCACGCTGGGTTTCCGGCTGGAAGCCGACACGGAAGCCGAGGTGCGCCGGGTGGCGGCGGCCCTGGCGGACGGCACGCTGAGCCCACCCGCGCCCGAGCGCGTCCGCGACGAACTGCACGCCCTGCTGACGCATCCCGGCGCGGCGCACGGCGTGCTGCGCCTGGAAGCGCTGGATCTGCTCGCGCTGAGCGTTCCGGAACTGCGCGAGGGCATCGGGCTGGAGCAGGGCGGGTTTCATCACCTGGACGTGTTTCACCACGGGGTCGAGGCGCTGCATCAGCTGCTCGCCCGCCGGCCCGATGCCCCGCTGCCGCTGCGCTGGGCGACCCTGCTGCACGACGTGGGCAAACCGCGCGCCCGCACCGTGGACCCGGAGACGGGCCGCACCCATTTTTACGGCCATGACAAGCTGGGGGCCGCCCTGGCAGCCCAGCGCCTGGGCCGCCTGAAGCTGCCCGGAGATGACGTCAGGCATGTGTCGCGCCTCATCGAGGCCCATATGGTCCCGCTGCCCGCCGGGGACCGGGAGGCCCGGCGCTTTGTTCACCGCCGCCGGGACCTGCTGCCCGACCTGCTGAGCGTGATGCTCGCCGACCGCGAGGCGGCGCGCGGCCCGAGCAGCAACGCCGCCAGCCGCCACGCCTACGCGCGTGCCATGAACCGCGTGCTGGAAGCGCTGGAGGAGCAGCCCGCCCCCCCTCCCCCACTGCTGAGCGGCCGTGAGGTGATGGCGCTGCTGGGCCTTCCTCCCGGCCCACGTGTGGGAGCGGCCCTGCGCGCCGTGAACGAGGCGGCCGCCCTGGGCGAGGTGCGGGACGCGGCGGGCGCACGGGCCTTCGTGCAGACGTGGGCGCAGACCACAACAGACCAGAACACCGACGGCGAGGCGTGAACGAACCCTGTCAGGCCGGCTGGGCTATGCTGCGCGCGCCATGACCGCCCTGCTGCCGAACGCCCGGACCGCCGCCACCCATCCCATCACGCCCGAGTGGGTCAAGGACGCGGTGTTCTACCAGATCTTTCCCGACCGCTTTGCCCGCAGCGGCCGGGTCACGGGGCTGAACCTGCAGCGCTGGGGCGACGAGCCGGAATACAACCGCTACATGGGGGGCGACCTGTGGGGGGTCATCGAGCGGCTGGACCACATCCAGGGCCTGGGCGTGAACGCCATCTACTTCTGCCCGGTGTTCCAGTCGGCCTCCAACCACCGCTACCACACCCACGACTACTTTCAGGTGGACCCCATGCTCGGCGGCAACGAGGCGCTGCGCGCCCTGATCGACGAGGCGCACCGGCGCGGCATGCGCGTGGTGCTCGACGGCGTGTTCAACCACTGCAGCCGGGGCTTTTTTCAGTTCAACGACCTGCTGGAACAGGGCGAGGCCAGCGCCTACCGCGAGTGGTTTCACCCCGAGGGCTGGCCGCTCAATCCCTACGACGAGTCGCAGCCCGCCCGGTATGCCGCGTGGTGGGGCAACCGCGCGCTGCCCAAGTTCAACACCGATCACCCGGCCGTGCGCGACTTTCTGTGGGAGGTGGCCGAGTACTGGGTGCGTTTTGGCATTGACGGCTGGCGGCTGGACGTGCCCAACGAGATCGACGACGATTCGTTCTGGCAGGAGTTCCGGCGCCGGGTCAAGGCCATCAACCCAGAGGCCTACATCGTGGGCGAGATCTGGGGCGACGCCCACCGCTGGCTGGCCGGTGATCAGTTCGACGCCGTGATGAACTACCACTTCACCCGCCCCTGTCTGGCCTTCTTTGGGGCCAGGACGCTCGACCATCCCATGAACGAACGCAGCGGCACGGGCCGGGTGGACCCCGTGGACGCTCCGGCTTTTGCCGCCCGCATGAGCGAGGTCGCTCACCTGTACCACCCGGAGATCGTGCAGGCTCAGCTCAACCTGCTTGACTCGCACGACACCGCCCGCTTTCTGACGGCGGTGGGGGGCGACGTCACGGCCTACCGCCTCGCCACGGTCTTCCAGATGACCTACCCGGGCGCGCCGTGCATCTACTACGGCGACGAGATCGGCCTGCCCGGCGGTCCCGACCCCGATTGCCGCCGCGCCTTTCCGTGGGATGCGGGGGAGTGGGATCACGGTACCCTGACCCTCACCCGGACCCTGATCGCTGCCCGTCACAGCTCTCCGGCGCTGCGGCGCGGGGAGTTCACGGTGCTGTACGCGGTGGGCGAGGCCCTGGTGTACGCCCGCCACACCGGGGACAGCCGCGCCTATGTTCTGATCAACGGTGCCCGCAGCGCGGCCAGGCTGCCCGTGGGCGGCGTGCAGCCCGGCACGTACCGCGACGTGCTCGGCGGCCAGACCCATACCTGGACGGCAGACGGGCTCGCCACCGGACCCGACCTGCCGCTTCCGGCCCGCAGCGCCGTGGTGCTGATTCAGGAGTAAGCGCCCGCAGGCCCCCACCTGCTCCGCAGCTTCAGAGCAGCCCCCCTGAGCGGCCCCTGCCTGCCAGACGCAGGCGGACCGTCGGGGGCGGCTTCCCGCCCGCACACCTTTAACCCTCATTTGCTGCGCCTTTGGTGTGATGAGGCGCTCATGCTGCCCGCCTATCCTTTACCGATGAGTTTCGTGCGCAAACCCCGTCCGTATTCCTCGGGCCTGCCGTCCGTGGGGCTGCCGACCGCCGCTGCGCCCGTGACGCGTGAGAAGGTGAGGCCTGCTCCACGGCTTCGCCGGTCTGGCCCCCGGGGCGGCGTGACCTGGGCCGGAGCAGTCAGCGCGCTGGCCGCGCTGGGAACCGTGCTGATCCTGCTCGTGGGCGTCTCGGGACTGTGGAACAGTGTGGCGCGCGACTGGCAGTTCCGCTCGGCGGCTGAGGGCGTCGTGGATGCGGCGCGCTGAGCGCCGGGCCATGACCTTCTGGCGCAACCCCTGGCCGCGCACTCCCTTCGTGCGGCGAAAGCGGGGGCGCTGGACCCTGAGCCGCGTGCTGCGCGCCGGGCTGGCGACGGTGGGTGCCCTCACCCTGGGCATGATCGGGCTGGGGGTGGCGGGAGCGTGGAGCACCGGGGCCTTCGGGCGGGTCTGGAACCTGCGCTCGGAACTGCGCCCCATCGAGGTGCAGGACCGCCGCGGCGCACCGCTGGGCGTGATCGACCACTGCCGCGAGGACCAGACCACCAACGCCGTGCCGTGCCGCGAGTCCTTGAGCGTGCCGCTGACAGGGGTGTCGCAGGCGTTCTTGCTCGCGTATGTCGCCAAGGAGGACGTGCGCTTCTTCTCGCATGTCGGGGTGGACCTCGGGCGGCTGCCGCGCGCCCTGCTCAGCGGCGCGGGCGGCAGCACCCTGACCATGCAGCTGCTGAAGAACAACGTGCTCGCCGGACACTTCGACTATGACACCCACCGGCGCGGTATGGGCCTGGTCCTGACCCGCAAGGCCACCGAGTTCGTGCTGGCTCCGCTGGTGACGTGGCGCTACGGACGGCGCGAGGTTCTGGCCATGAGCGTCAACAGCCTGCCGTGGATCGGCATTGGTCAGCGCAAGGGCGTGTACGACGCGGCGCGGGCGGTGTTCGGCGTGGACCCGGCGGACCTCACGCTGGCGCAGAGCGCCTTTCTGGTAGGCCTGCTGCCCGCGCCGGGGCGCTATCTGGTCTCGGAGGCCACGCCGCCCGAGACCGCCACCGCACGCTTTCGCTGGATGCGCAGCCAGCAGCTGCTCACGCTGAACATCCTGCGCTCGCACGGGCTGATCTCGGAAAACGACCGCCTTGCGGCGGCCTCGGTGCCGCTGCAGCCCCGGCTGTGGCGCACCGAGTATGCAGGCAGCGGCAGCGACCTGCGGGTGGTGAGCGCGGCGCGCAACCCCGATTACCGCAACGCCCCCGAGCCGGTGTGGGCCATGCAGGAACTCGTCCGGCGCGAACTGCGCGCTGCGGGACTGAATCCCAGCCGGGTGGGCCGGGTGGTGCTCACCATTGACGCCGGGGCCCAGGCCGCGCTGGTGCGGCGCGTGAGCGGCGAGGGCGCCACCGGCACGCGCCCGCCGGGCATCGCCGAGGGTGCGGCGGTCGTGGACGTGCGCGGCGGCGGCATCGTGGCGCTGGCGAGCAGCACCGGCGGTGGCGAGAGCAGCGAGCCCGGACGGCAGTGGGCCGTCTCCGCGCAGCGCCCGGTGGCGAGCACGGTCAAGCCGCTGCTGTACGCCACCGCCTTTGGCAGCGGCGACGCGGCGTCCCTGACCCAGCTCAGCACCTTCACCGACGGGCCCACCCGCTACGGCTCCCGGGCCATCGGCAACAATTCCGGCACCTTTCTGGGCCGCGCCGTCACCGTGCGCGAGGCCAATGCCCGCAGCCTCAACACCGTGGCCGTGCAGGTGGGCACCGCGCGCGAGGCGGCGCTGCGCCGGGTGCTCGCGGGCGTGGGGTACCGGGAAGACCCCGCCAACCGTTCCAGCCCGGCGCTGGGCACCTACCGCGCCGCGCCGCTGACGGTGGCGGCCGCCTACGCCAGCTTTGCGAACGGCGGAACGCTGTGCAGGGCACACCTGCTGGCCGAGGTGTATGGCCTCGGCGGTCAGCCGTTGCCGCTGCCCCGCCCGGAGTGTCAGCCGCTGTGGGACCCGGTGGTGGCCTACGAGACCTTCGATCTCCTCACCGGCGCGGTCAATGACGCCGCCGGACACGTGCCCTTTCTGCGCCCCAGCTTCCTGCAGCGCCTGAGCGGCAAGGCCATGCCACTGGGGGCCAAGTCCGGCACCACCGACGACATCAACGACACGTGGTGTGCGGGCGTGACCCCCCAGTACGCCATGGCGGTCTGGATCGGCGACCCGGACGGCCGCCAGAGCGTGCCCGTGGACCTGTACCGCCAGCAGGCGGCCTGCCGCGAGATCGGGCTGCTGCGCGATTTGCCGCATGACCTGCGGGAGGTCGCCGTGCCCCCCGGCGTCACGCGGACCGGCGGCGTGGCGCTGCCCCTACCGGGCCTGAATCCGAAAAATCCGGTACCCCCGGGATAGGGCGGTATGCCCCCGCGTCCCTACTAAATTAACCCCACCCTTTCCCCCTTTCCTCCAAGGAGCCCTTCATGCCCCCTCTTTCCTTTCTGAGCCTGCTGCCCCTGCTGACCCCCGTGCCCATGAGCGCGGCAAACATGCTGGGCCTGAGCACGCCGCCGCTGCACCTTGTGGTGGCGGTGGACATGACCGGCAGCAGCAAGAATCCGGCCTTCCAGTACGCCGCGCAGGCCCGGCTGCTCGCCCAGAGCGTGATGCTCAACCAGCTGCGCTCCGGCGACACCCTGAGCCTGTTGCGGGTGTGCGGCGGCGTGCAGACGGTGGCGGATTTCAGGTTCCAGTCCAAGAACGGTGCCCGTCTGAGCAAGGCCGACATCCTGCGCTACACCGACGCCCTGACCCAGCCGTGCAGCGGGCGCGGCAGCGCCATTACGGCGGCCCTGAGCAAGGCGAGCACGCTGACGGCGCGCACCGCCGGCGTGGGCGACGTGGTGGTGCTGTTCACCGACGGCGCGCTCGCCGATGATCCGGCACGCGCCAAACTGGGCGGCATCTTTGGCAAGCTGCTGGGCAGCAAGGACCTGCGCGGCGTGTTTCTGGCGGGTCTCAGCCCGGAAAAGGACAAAAACGGCGACTCCATCCGCGACGGCTTCGTGAAGACGCTGGGCAAGGCGGGAGAGGACGCGCGCGTGCTGACGGCGGGAGCCTACGACCTGAACAACGTCTACCCGACCTTCGCGGCCACCGTGAACAAGGCCCGGAAATAACCGGATGACCCAGGACAAGACCCTGCCCGGGCTGCATCTGAGGCCGCCGGAGCCTGCGGCCGAAGCTCCCGATCCCGGAGCATTCGACCTCAGCAGTTACGCCCCCGCCCTGCCGCGCCCCGAGGCCATCCGCGCCGAGCAGTTCATGCCGGTGCTGTCGCCGCAGCACTTCTCGGACCTGCTCGACGGACTGGGCCGCGAGCTGCCGCTGATTGACGACGAGGCGGCCCGGGGCGTGCTGACCTCACGCGCGCGCCTGCTGCAGCTGAGCATCGAACAGTACCGCGTCAACCACGAGGTGGCCCGCGTCACCCTGACCCGCGTGCTCGCCGAGACCGGCGTGGGCGTGCGGACCTCCTGGGCGCGGCAGCAGGAGCACCTGAACTTCATGAACGAGGCGAGCGGCGGGGTGGAGCGCGAGTACGTGCGGGCGGGCGAGGAGATCGAGGCCGCGCGGCAGCAGCGCTTCGAGGCCCTGCTGCGCAGCGGCGCGCGCCCCGAGCTGGGCAGCGCCGAGGCCTTCTACCAGGAGCGGGCGCTGGCCGAGCTGGCGCAGGCAGGCCACCCGGTCCGTCCGCCCGAGACGCGATCGGGCAGCAAGCGGGTGTTCAACGGGTTTGCGGTGTTCAGCAAGTTCTTCGTGGGGATCATCAGCGGGGTCAGCATCAATCTGCTGTTCAACCCCGAAAGCCGCCTGTACCTCACAGTCATCGCCCTGACCGCCGGCATCATGTTCAGCGTGCTGCTGCTGTGGCTGGTCGATGAACTCGCCTACCGCGCCAAGCTGGCGACCCGTACCCCGGGCATGGCCCGGCCCGCCGCGTACATCGCGGGCATTCTGGGGGTGACGGCCCTGTACCTGGGGGTGGAGGGGTACCTGAACTGGGACGGCATCCTGCGCGTGACCCAGCAGATCGCCGCCAACGCCGCGCAGCAGGGCCAGCTCACCGATCTGAGCGCCGCGCCCGAGGCCACGGCCACGCCGGAACACTGGTCGCTGCTGACCTTCACGCTCGCGCTGGTGGGCATGGCGGCGAGCGCGGCGCTGATCCAGGGCCGCGAGCGCGCCCGCGCCGTGCTGGAGCGCGAGCGCCTGCTTGCCAAGGTCGCCGAACTCCGGGACAGTGGCCGCTTTACTGAGGTCGCGCGCGCCGCGGACCTCGTGGCCTACCTAGAGACCGCCCGCGACCGCCTCGCGCCCCCGCGCGACGTGACCAGCCCCGACCACGCCCGCCTCAATGAACGTGTCCTGAACCACTGGGAGCAGGAACGCGAGACGCAGGTGCAGAGCGTCACGGCGGGCCTGATTCGCGAGGCGCGGGCCGTGCAGGACACCCTGGAAGATTTCTCTGCCCAGGTCACCCAGGCGCGCTTTCCGCACACGCGCCGGGGCCTGCGGCTGTTCTAGGGCCGCGCCCCGCTACTTCCCGTCTGCCCCCGGTCCGGTCCGGCCCGGCGCACGGTTTTCCAGGCTCAGGGACAGGGCCGCGCCGATGACCAGCGCAGCCCCCACCAGCGCCACGGCAGAGGGCCGCTCGCTGAATAGCAGCGCGGCGAGCGCGGCCGCCACCACCGGCTCCAGGCTGGCGATCACGCTGGCGCGGGTGGCCGCCAGATGGCGCAGTCCCGCGCTGTAGGCCAGATACGCGAAGTAGGTGGAGAACACCGCGACTGCTCCCAGATACCCCCACGCGGGCGGCGTCTTGGGCACGAAGTCCACGAAGGGCAGCAACCCCAGCGCTCCTACAGGCAGCGCCACCGCGTACAGCGCCGCCGGGGAGTAGCGCCCGAAAAACGCCTTGCCGTACAGGTAATACAGGCTGTAGGTGAATCCGGCGATCAGGCCGAAGGCCAGCGACAGTCCGCTGACGCTCACGCCCTGGCCCCCGCCCAGGCTGATCAGGGTGATGCCTGCCAGCGTACCGCCGACCGCGAGCAACTCGCGCGCGCCCAGCCGCTCGCGCAGCAGCGCCCAGCCCATCACGGCCACGAAGGCGGGAGCGGTGTACAGCAGCACCGCCGCGAGGCTGGCCCCGCCCGCCCGCACCGCCAGCTGATACGCCCCGTAGAACACGCTGACCCCCGCCAGTCCGAAGGCCACCGTGACCCACAGGTCCCGGCCCCGCGGCAGCGGAGCGCGCGTCACGGCGGCGTGCAACGCGAACAGCACGCCGCCCAGCGCGGCCCGCCAGAAGGCCACCTCCAGCGGCGAGACGCCCAGCGCCTGCACTCCCTTGCCGAAGATGCCCAGCAGTCCCCACAGCACGGCGGCGAGCAGGATCAGCAGCGGGGCGGGCACCTGCACGCGGGGCGCGGGCAGTGTCTGGGGCGTCATGGCCTTTCCCCCACGCGCCTACCCCTCATGTGCGCGGCCCCAACCGGCGCCACACCACCACGGTGGCCCCCACGGTCAGCAGCAGACCCAGGCCGCCCAGCACCGCGAGGACGATCACCGGCCACTCGCGCGTCTCGCCTACCGGGGCCAGGGTGTCGTCACTGAAGGCCCGCACGTCCCCCGCCGGGGCCAGCA
Source organism: Deinococcus aerophilus (assembly GCF_014647075.1). Classification (NCBI taxonomy): domain Bacteria; kingdom Thermotogati; phylum Deinococcota; class Deinococci; order Deinococcales; family Deinococcaceae; genus Deinococcus; species Deinococcus aerophilus. The sequence goes on from NZ_BMOM01000007.1 coordinate 32,123, forward strand.
CGTCAACCGGGGTGGGCGCTCCTGCCCGCCCGGCCTGCAGGGCCGTGGGTACGGTGTCGGTGGAGGGCCGCAGCACTCCAGCGGCCGACAGGGGCGTGTAGACGCTGCTCGTGACCCAGTAGCCGTAATTTCCGGCGGGCACGTCGGTGTCGATGACCAGACTGGTGCCCTCCACCCGCACGGTCGGCGCCGGCAGGCTCTGGGCCGTCTGGTCCGGCTGCACGCGTTCCAGGGTGCTGCCAAAGCCCGTGACCCGCAGATGGTACTGCCAGCCCACGCCGTTGCGGGTCCGCAGGCCGGTGTCGGCGAGCACCTGCTGCCCGCCGGGCCCGGTCTTGATGAAGATGTCGGTGACGCCGGCCGAGAATCCCGACGGCGCGTTCCACGGATTGCCGATCTGCCCGAAATCCACCGTGAAGCGCATGGTCTTGCCGCTCACCTCGGCGCGGAAGGACCGCAGGTCCAGGGCGTCGGCGCTGAGGGCCGGACGGCGCGGCAGCACGTACCCGCCGTCCCCACGCGCGTCGCCCGCCGGATCGGGAATGATGAGCAGGGCGGCGGTCAGGAGCGGCAGGAGCGGCACGCGCGCCAGTATAGGTTCACGCGGTGGGCCGGGGCGAACTGTGGCCCGCCCGGCTCCCGGCTACAACCGCACCAGATCGTCGCGGTGGACCGCCTCGGGACCGTAGGTGTAGCCCAGCAGCGCTTCGATCTCCCGCGAGTGGTGCCCGGCAATGCGCCCCAGGTCGCCCGAGGCGTAGCGCGCCAGCCCGCGGCCCACCTCCGCACCGTCCGGGGCGAGCAGGCGAATCGTCTGGCCGCGCCGGAATTCGCCCTCCACCGTCCGGATGCCGGCAGGCAGCAGGCTGCCCCCCCGCTCGCGGACCGCCCGCGCCGCGCCGTCGTCCAGGTGGACCCGGCCGGGGGCGGTCTCGGCCAGAATCCAGCGCTTGCGGGCTTCCAGACGCGACCCCGCCGCCTGGAAACGGGTGCCCAGCGCCTCGCCTCCCACAATGCGCGCCAGGGCGTCGGGAGCGTCGCCCGGCGCAATCACCACCGGGGTGCCGGCGCGGGTGGCGATCTCGGCGGCCTGAATCTTGGTGTGCATGCCCCCGGTGCCCCGGTGAGATCCCGCGCCCCCGGCCAGCGCCCAGATCTCGGGCGTTACACGCTCGACCACCGGAATCAGCGTGGCGTGGGGGTCCACGCGCGGATCGGCGGTGTACAGGCCCGGCGCGTCGGTGAGAATCACGAGCAGATCGGCGTCCACGAGGTTCGCCACGAAGGCCGACAGCGTGTCGTTGTCTCCCACCTTGATCTGCTCCAGTGCCACCGCGTCGTTCTCGTTGATCACCGGCAGCACGTCCCGGCTCAGGCAGGCGTCCAGGGTGGTGCGGGCATTCAGGTAGCGCGTGCGGTCGCGGAAATCGTCGGCGGTGAGCAGCACCTGCGCGACCGTCACGCCGTACAGCTCGGCGAGCACGGCGTAGGTGTGCATCAGGCGGCCCTGTCCCACCGCCGCGAGCAGCTGTTTTTCGGCCAGCGTGCGGTCACGCGGCGGAAAGCCCAGCGCTTCCCAGCCGGCGAGCACCGCGCCGCTGCTGACGAGCACGACCGTGTGCCCGGCGGCGCGCACCGCCACCAGCGAGCGCATCAGGTCCACCATGCGCGGCCGACTGAGGCGGTCGCCGCCCGCCGTGAGAACGCTTGTGCCCAGTTTCAAGACCACCCGCATGGGGCGCAGGATAGTGCGCCGTGACCGCGCGGGTCGGGGCCAGCCTCGACAGCCCCGCACCGTTGAGTTCCACAGCCGACGCGCCGCACAATAGAGACACGTCCCCCCCTCCTGCCCCTCTCCCCCCTCCTGCCCGTCTCCCGACTCCTGACGTTGCCCCCTTTGCCCGTTCCAGCCCTGCATTTCCCGTGCCCCGCTTCAAGGAGCCTGCATGCTCGGATACCGCACCTCCGGATGGATTCTGCTGTACTGCGCCGCGCTGTGCGGTGGGGCCCTGGCGGGCGGTTCAGGGGAACCGGCGGTTCTGCCGTCCGCGCCCCTGAGCCTGCGCCCGCTGCCCGCGCCGCCGGTGCCCGACCCGGGGCGGGCGCTGCGAGAGCTGCGGCTGGCCGCCGCGCCGAACGGCGCACTGGTCCTCGCGCTGCTCGCCGACGCTGGCCAGGCCGACAGCGGCAAGGGCTTCTATGAATCGCGCAAGGTCACGGTATGGCGCCTGGCAGGGGGCATGTGGCAGGCGCTGGGCGGCGTTCTGAATTACGACGTTCCGCGCCCGGCCTCTACCCTGGACCTCGCGCTGGACCGGGCGGGCACGCCGGTCGTGGTGTGGAACGAGAACTTCGGCGACAACGACATCGTGGTGTTCCGGGCCTTTCAGAACGGCGCGTGGACCGACTGGCGCACCCGCTACCTGGGCGACGACCTGCCGTACGCTGCGCGAACACGCTCGGTGGCGGCGCAGGGCGGCGAGCCGGTGATCGCGTGGGGCGAGTCGCTGCGCAATCCCTACGGCAGCCGCCTGACCGTGCGCCGCTGGGACGCGGCGGCCCGCACCTGGACCCGCAGTCCGGCCTTCAACGACCTCACCGTGTTCTCGCGCACGCCCGCGCTGACCCTGAGTGCGGCGGGACAGCCCACGGTGGCGTGGCTGCAGGGCGAGGTCCTCGCGAGCAACGTGTTCGTCAAACGCTGGACCGGTACGGGCTGGCAGGCGCTGGGCGGTTCCCTCAACCGCCACCCGGACGCTTACGTCGCCTCCACCCGGCTCGTGCTGGATGCGCGGGAGCGGCCCGTCGTGGCGTGGCTGGAAGACCGGGGCGGCCAGGACACGCTGTATGCGTCGCGCTGGACCGGTGAGCGCTGGACGACACTGGGCGGCGCACTCAGCACCGGGTTCGCCTCGGCTCCGGCACTGGCCCTGGACGGCGCGGGGCGGCCACTGCTTGCCTGGGTGGAGGAACGCGCGGGCACAGGACAGGTCCGGCTGGCCCGCTGGACCGGGGGGGCATGGCAGGACGCCGGGGTCGTCAACCGCGACCCCCGGCGCGACGCCCGTTCCCCCGCGCTGGCGGTGGATCCGGCGGGCACGGCCACGCTGGCGTGGCGCGAGGATGTGGGGGGTGTCTACCGCGTGCAGTTGCGGCGGCTGGGACCCTAAGTGCCCACCGCCCGGCCGGTCACTTCGTGTTCAGGAAATCCAGGATGGCCCGCGCCAGCCCCTGCGCGAGCTTCTCGCGGTACGCGGGCGTCGCCAGCCGGGGCCCCTCGGTGGGGCTGCTGCCAAAACCCACCTCGGCGAGGATGGCGGGGGTGGTGGGATTGCGGATCACGTAAAAGGCGTCGGTCTGCACGCCCCGGTCGACGGCCCCGGTGTACTGCACCAGCCGAGACTGCACCTTCTGGGCCAGCTGGCGCGAGAACGACAGCTTGGCCTGCGCCAGGATGTCTCCCAGCAGATTCTGGGCGCTGCCGGCGGCGCGGCGGGTCAGTTCCTCACCCACGCTGCCGCCGCCGTTCTCGCGGACCGCGCGGCTGGTGTTGCTGCCCGCCAGCGGTTGCCCGAAGTAATACGTCTCGATGCCCTGCGCCGCCGAACCGCCCGCGTTGACGTGAATGCTGACATACGCGCTGACGGTACCGGTGGTCGCCAGCCGCGAGCGGGCGTCGAGGTCGGTCACCTTGTCGGGGCTCAGGTCGCGGTCTGTGGTGCGGACCATCACCACATCCACGCCGTGCTTGACCAGTTCGGCGCGGGTCCGCAGCGCCACGTCCAGGGTCACTTCCTTCTCACGCACCCACGCGCTCTGCATGCCCGGATCAACGCCGCCGTGCCCCGCGTCCAGCACCACCCGGGGGCGGCTCAGGGCGGTGCTCGCCGGCCGGATGACCGAGGCGGGCCGGGGGGCCGCGGCAGCGACCGGGGTCTGCGCGGCGCTGGTGGGCACGTCAATGACCAGCCGCGCCACCTGACCCGCGCTGCGGGGCAGCACGCTGACCTTGGGGCTGCCCTGAGCGCGGGCGAGCGAGACCGTGACCGTGCCCCCCTTGACCGCGTATCCGGTGACCCCGGCCGCGTTCAGGCGGCCCTGCTCGGTTTTCAGGGCCACACTCTTCTGTCCCACGCTGAGTTTGACGCTGACGCTCTGGGCGCTGGCGGTGACCTTGGAGGACGGCGTGGCCGCGCCGGGCAGATCAAACACCAGCCGCGTGAAGCCGTCGTGGGTGCCCACGCGCGGCGCGGCCCCGGCAAGGCCCCAGAGGCCCAGGACCCCCAGCAGGGCAGCGCGACGAATGAGAAGAAGGCAGCGTCCTGAGCCAGCAGCCGGACGCCCCCACAGACAGAGCAGGACGTTCACTGCGCGGAGTGTAACGCTCCAGACGGTCCGGCCGGATGGGAGGCCATGAGAAGCGGAGGCCGTGTGCCCGCCCGGCCCCGGGACCTGAAGCGCACCTGACGGCTTCCCTCACGCCGCTCAGCCGCGCCGGGATAGGTTGGGGGGATGAAGTTCCTCTCCCCCTCCCGTCGGCCCTTTTCCCTGCGGCTGGGCACCGCGCTGGCCGCCATCACGCTGTTTGTGGGCGCGCAGGCGGTCACCTTCGGCGGCCTGAATGTCGCTCCGCGAGGCCCGCAGAACCTGAACCTCGAGACCGGCGCCACCGAGCTGCCCCAGGGCGGCACCGTCACCGACCGCCAGGGGGGCCTGAAACTCACGGCCAGCCGCCTGCAGCTGCTGCCGGGCCAGACCCTGACCGCCCAGGACGCCACCCTGACCACGCAGCAGGGCGGCACCCTGCGTGCCCCGCAGGTGGTCTATGACCTGAAGACGGGCACCGTCACGGCCACCGGCGGCGTCAGCTACACCGACGCCCGCCTGAGGAACCTCAGCGCCCCGCGCCTGATCCTGAACGTCAAGACCGCCTTCGTCACGGCCAGCGGCGGCGTGAAGGCCGACACCCCCCGGCTGAGCGGCAGTACCCTGGCCTTTGACCTCAGCACCATGCAGGCGGTGCTGACCGGGCCGTACACCGTCCGGCAGGGCACCCTGAACGCCTCGGCGAACGCGGCTGGCCGCCTGCTGATGGTGTTCGGCGGCAACCGCGTGGTGCGGTCGTCGGCCCAGCCGGACGCGACGACGCTGGGCCGCTTCAACCCCTACCTGAAGTAGCAGGCAGAGGGCATAGAGAGGGGCAGCGGGACGGGACCCAAACACTAGTCTCGTCCCGCCGCCCCTGTTTCCGTTGCTGGTACTCGCCGTTCAGGCGTTCGGCTTGAGCAGGTGCCCCAGACAGTGTCCGTAGCTGACCCCCTGGCGGGCATCAGTGACCAGATCGGCCACACTGAATTCCTGCAACACCCCCAGCATGGCGTCGCGCATGCGGGTGTAGACGGTGGCGCGGACATGGCAGCGCTCCTCTTCCTCGCAGGCCTCGTGCCAGTTCAGGCTGATGCACGACAGAGGCGCGACCGGACCGTCTATGGCACGCACCACCTCGCACAGGCTGATCAGCGCGGGCTTGCGGGCCAGGGCGTAGCCGCCGCCGATGCCCTTTTTGCTCTTGACGACGCCCTTGTTGCCGAGCGCCGCGAGAATACGGACCAGGTAGGGCCGGTGGACGCCGGTGGCCTCGCTGATCTCTTCGCTGGACACCCAGCGCCCGGCATCCTGCGTGCCCAGGAAGCCCAGGGCCTGAAAGGCATATACATCGGTGGCCGAAAGGCGCATGGCGGGAGTCTAGAGCAGTTTGGTCCTGCGGCGCGGGCGGGGCACCGGTCAGGACACCCCCCTGGGCCGGTTCGCTCCCCTCAGGCGCCGAAACGCTCGCGCAGGTAGGCGAACGCCACCGGATCGAACTGGCCGCCCGGCACGTAGCGCTCCTCCAGGTTCTCGGTGCCGTACAGCGCCCACACGGCAGCCTCGGTGCCGGCGTCCCACGGGCCGCCGGGCAGGGCAGACGCATGGCCCTGACGCACCAGCACGCCGCGCAGCCAGTCCAGCTCGGCGGGGGTCAGTTCCCGGGTCTCGGCCGGGCGGCCAAACAGCAGATCGAAGGTGTCCAGCAGGCGTCCCAGCTCGGCGCAGGGATCGGCATGGTCATCGGCACGCAGGTTGACCCAGTCGCCGGTGAGGCCGCCGTAGCCGCGCCCCGGCCCGGCACACAGCAGCGCCGCCGACTGGCGTCCCCGTTTGTCTCCGCCCGCACTGTCCCCGGCACGCAGGGCAAAGAGCAGGCGGCGCGGCAACGGCTGCCCCGCCGCGTCGTTCCAGGCCACGTGCATGGCCTCTACCACGCCGGGACCGGTCAGGATGTTGCCCTGAATCGCCACGTCGGGGGCGCTGACGCCGCCCGCCCAGCCGTGACAGGCGGGCCCGGTGAAGGTCACGCTGTGGCCACCGGCCCCCACCACGCCGAACTGACGCTGGGCGATGCCCGGGTCCTCGGCCTGAAATCGGGCGGCGACCTCCTGCGGCGAGAGACCGCCTTCCAGCAGCCGCAGCCCATCGGGGCCGAAGTTGGGATTCACGTAACTCTGGGTGGCCACCGCGCCCACGCCGGCCCGTACGAAGGGCACCAGCGCCCCCACCGCCAGAAACTTGCTGGCGACCGCCACACCCACGTCACCCGTGACCGGGTCGCTCCCCACGATGGAAAAGGTCATGCCTGGAGGATAGGGGTTGCGTGCCGGGAACGCCCTACAGTAAGCGCATGCTGAAAGCCGCCCTGAACGGTCCCCGCACGCCCGCCGACCATCCGGGGGTGCCGGTCACGCCGGCACAACTCGCCCAGGCCGCCCGCGCGGCGGTGGCGGCGGGGGCCGACGCGCTGCACCTGCATCCCCGCGCTGCGGACGGCAAAGAAAGCCTGCAGCCCGACGACGTGGCGCAGGCCCTGACGGCGGTGCGGGAGGCGTGTCCCGGCGTTGCGCTGGGGGTATCCAGCGGCTTCTGGATTCTGCGGGACGCCGGGGCGCGGGCCACCGCCATCCGGGCCTGGACGGTGACGCCCGATTTCGTGTCGGTGAACTGGCATGAGCCGCACTCGCCAGAACTGGCCGCGCTGCTGCTGGACCGGGGCATCGGGGTGGAGGCGGGGCTGTGGACGGCCGACGCGGTGCGGACCTTCCTGGAATGGCCCCGGCGCCGTGAGGTGCTGCGCGTGCTGCTGGAACTGCCGGACCAGCCGGTGCGGGCGTACCGGGCCGAACTGCTCGGGATGCTCGCCCTGCTGAACGCGGCAGACCTGGACAAACCCACCGTTCTGCACGGCCTGGGCCAGAGCGCGTGGCCCGTGCTGCGCGAGGCGGGGCGCCGGGGTCTGGGTACCCGGACCGGACTGGAAGACACCCTGACGCTGCCGGGGGACCTGCCCGCTTCCGACAATGCCGAGCTGGTCCGGGTGGCCCGCGAGATCCTGGGCCTGGGCCCCCTGCATCCCAGCCCCGGCAGGTGTTAGCCTCCGCACGATGCCCACCTTCGCCCAAGCTGTGACCGAACGCACGCGCCGCCTGAACACCCGCCTGTGCGTGGGCCTGGACCCGCGCTCCGAGGCCTACCGCGACGTTGCCCACCTGAAGGCGCACACGCTCGAGGTCCTCGAGGCCTGCGCGCCCTACGCCGCGTGCGTCAAGCCGCAGCTCGCCTTTTACGAGGCGCTGGGACTCGAAGGTCTGGCCATTCTGGAGGAGGTCTGCGCCGCCGCCCGCACCCTGGGGCTGCCGGTTTTGCTCGACGGCAAACGCGGCGACATCGGCAGCACGGCGCAGGCCTACGCGCGGGCGTGGCTGGGCGGCCAGCACGCGGGCGCGGCGCTGACGGTCAACCCGTTTCTGGGGTTCGAGACCCTGACTCCGTTCGTGGAAACGGCGCAGCAGCAGGGAGGCGCGGTCTTCGTGCTTGTCAAGACGAGCAACCCCGGCCAGAACGACCTGCAGGGCAGTGGAGTCAGCGAGCGGATCGCCGTGGAAATCGCCCGCCTGAACGCCGAGGAGCTGCCGGATCAGGAAACCGGCCCCGAATACGCCACGGTGGGCGCGGTGGTGGGAGCCACCCACGCCGGGGACCTCGCCACCTTCCGCGCCCTGATGCCGCGCGCCCTGCTGCTGCTGCCCGGTCTGGGCGCACAGGGAGCCGCCGCCGCCGACCTCGCTCCGGCGTTCCATGAGGGCGGTCTGGGCGCCCTGGCCAGCGCGAGCCGGGGCGTGCAGTACGCCGACGGGTTGAAGGTGGCGGCCAGCGTCACGGCGGCGCGGGGCTTCCGGGACGACCTGAATGCCGCTCTAGCCGCGCACTCCTGAGAGCAGGCGCTCGATGTCCTCCACGGTCGTGTAGTGGGCGATGCTCGCGCGCAACACGCCCTCGGGGTACAGGCCCAGATCGGTGAGGGGCTGCACGGCGTAGAAATGCCCGGCCCCCACGTCCACCCCGGCGGCGGTCAGGCGCGCGGAGGTGTCCAGCGGGGCCTCGCCGGCCACACGAAAGGCGACGGTTCCCACGCGGCCCTGTAGGTCCTGCGGGCCGTACACGGTCACGCCCGGCAGCGCGGTCAATCCCTCCACCAGCCGCGCGGCGACCGGGGCTTCGAGGTCGGCGATGCGGGTGTACGCCGCTTCCAGCGCCTCCCGGCTGAGGGTGGTGTGCCCGCCCAGTTCGCGCAGGTAGTCCAGGGTGCCCAGCCATCCGGCGAGCAGTTCGTACTGCGGCGTGCCGTACTCCAGACCCGTGATGTCGCCCTGCGGCACGAAGCTGAGCCTGGGCCACGGCAGGTGCTCACGATGTTCGGGGTGAATCCACAGCGCGCCCAGGTGCGGCCCGAACACCTTGTACGGGCTGAACATCACGAAATCCGCGCCCCAGGCCTGCACGTCGGGCAGGGTATGCGGCGCGGCGTGCACGGCGTCCACCACGGTCCACGCTCCGGCGGCGCGCACCTGGGCGGTGACGGCCGGAATGTCCACGGTCACCCCCAGCACGTTGCTGGCCGCCGTGACCGAGACCAGCCGGGTGCGCTCCGAGAGCAGCGCCTCGAGGTCCTCCGGGTGCAGGCGCATGTCCGGCGTGCGGGCGTGCCAGACCCGGACCGTGACCCCCACCCGTTCCAGTTCGCGCCACGGGCTGGCGTTGGCCTCGTGTTCCAGGCCCGAGACGATCACCTCGTCGCCCGGTCCCCACAGCCGCGCAAACGCCGCCGCCAGCCGGAAGGCCAGGGCGGTCGCACTCTGGGCCACGGCCACGTCCGGCGCCTGGGCGTTCAGGAACAGCGCCGTGGCCTCGCGGGCGCGGTGCTTGAGGGCCAGGATCTCGGCCCCCGGCTGGTGGCCCGGCAGGGCGTTGGTCGCGCCGTAGCGGGCCAGGTGGGCGGTGATCGCCTCGATGCTGCGCCGCGGCAGCAGGCCGCCCGCCGCGTTGTCGAGGTAGGCGCGGCCCGCATCCAGCGGCGGAAACTGGGTGCGCAGGTCCCCGCTGGCGGGAACCGTGGACGGAACAGCAGAGCTTGCAGACATGGGGCAGTCTAAGGGCAGCCGGGACCGGCGCGGAACTGCCCTGTCCGGCATGGCGAACCGCCCCGGCGGACCCGGCCAGTTTTACAGCGAAGGCCATCACGGACGCCCGCAGGCCGCTCTGCTAGCCTGCGGCCCGGAGAAAGGGGGCAAGATGGCGACGGTAAGCGAACTGCGTGAACGGCTGCGGCGTCCGCTGGCGGCAGAACTGGCCGCCGGCTGCCACGACCGGGTGGTGGCGGGCGGCGTGGAAAAACTGCTCGCCTCGCCGCTGGGCCATCCCTTTCCGCAGGTACGCGAGGTGCTGGGCGGGTACGCTGGCCTGAGCACGCAGGAGCGCGAGGACGTTCTCAGGACCGCGCTGGGCCTGCTGACCGACCCGGACCGGGGCACACCTGCGCCCCGCACTCCACGCCCCGCCGCCCGCCAGGCCACGTCCACCGCCGCTCCCGGAGAACGCCTCTCGCCCGACGCCGAGGTGACCCGGCTGGACACCGGTCCCGGCGGGGCCAGAAAGCTCGCGTCATTGGGTCTGCACACCCTGCGCGACGTGCTGCACGCCTACCCCCACCGCCACGAGGACCGCCGCGCCCTGCCCGACCTCTCGGATGTGGAGGAGGGTCAGAAGGTGACGGTGGAGGGCCGGGTGGTCGCCAAATCGCGCCGCAACCCGCGTCCGGGCATGCTCGTCATCGACGTGACCCTGGAAACGCCGTCGGGCGGACGGGTCAAGGCGACGTGGTTCAACCAGCCGTGGGTGGAAAAGCAGCTGCGCGAGGGCGCTGCGCTGGTCCTCACCGGACGGGTCAAGCGGTTCGGGCGCAGCGTGCAGCTGGGCGTGGAACACCTGGAAACGCTCTCGGGCGCCCAGGACAGCCTGAGCACCGGGCGCATCGTGGGTGTCTACGACAGCAAGGAGGGCATCTCGCAGGAATTCCTGCGCCGCGCCGCCCACCGGGCGCTGGAAGCCGCGCCGCCCGACGACTACCTGCCCGCCCACTGGCGCCGCAAGTACGGACTGACCGATCTGGCCGACGCGCTGTGGGGGCTGCACTTTCCCAGCGACGAGGCGCACCTGGGCCGGGGCCTGTCACGGCTGCGCTTCGACGAGTACCTGTTTCTGGAACTGCGGATGCTGCTGCAGGGCGAGGACGCCGTGCTGCAGGGCAAACGTTTCCAGGCGCGCGGAGACGACATCAGCCGCTTCGAGGCCGTGCTGCCCTTTTCCTTTACCAATGCGCAGCGGCGGGTGCTGCTGGAGATCACCGACGACATGCGCGGCGAGCGGCAGATGGCGCGGCTGGTACAGGGCGACGTGGGCTCGGGCAAGACGGCGGTGGCCGCGTGCGCGCTGTACCTCGCGGTGCGTGACGGCTACCAGGGCGCCCTGATGGCCCCCACCGAGATTCTGGCCCGCCAGCACTACGCCAACCTGCGCGGCTACCTGGGGGGGCTGGACGTGCGGGTGGGCCTGCTGATCGGCGCGATGTCCCCGAAGGACAAGCTGGAAATGCAGACCCGCATCGCCGAGGGCGAGGTGGACGTGGTGGTGGGCACCCAGGCACTGATCCAGGAGAACGTGCGCTTTGACAACCTCGGGCTGGCGGTGGTGGACGAGGAACACCGCTTTGGCGTCCAGCAGCGGCGCAAGCTGCTCTCCAGCCGCCCGGACGTGCTCGTGATGTCGGCCACGCCCATTCCGCGCAGCCTGGCGCTGACCGCCTACGGCGACCTGGAACTGTCGGTCATCGACGAGCTGCCGCCGGGCCGCACGCCCATCGAGACCAAGCTGCTGCAGGACACCCACCGCGTGCAGGCCTACGGCTTCGTGATGAAGCAGATCCGCGAGGGACGGCAGGCCTTTGTGGTCACCGCCCTGATCGAGGAAAGCGACACCCTGGAACTGCTCGCCGCCACCCAGCTCGCCGACGACCTCAAGACCATCCTGCCCGAGGCGCGCATAGACCTGCTGCACGGCAAGATGAGCGCCGCCGAGAAAGACCATGTGATGGAACGCTTCCGGGCCCGCGAATTCGACATTCTGGTGTCCACCACCGTGATCGAGGTGGGCGTGGACGTGCCCAACGCCACCGTCATGGTGATCGAGAACGCCGAGCGCTTCGGGCTGGCGCAGCTGCACCAGCTGCGGGGCCGGGTGGGGCGCGGCACGGCGCAGAGCTACTGCGTGCTGATTGCCGGGGAACACAGCCAGAAGACCCGCAAACGCCTCAAGATCATCGAGGGGTCCACCGACGGCTTCGTGATCGCCGAGGCCGACCTGAAGCTGCGCGGTCCCGGCGAGCTGCGCGGCACCCGCCAGAGCGGCATCCCCGACCTGCGGCTCGCCGACCTCGCCAACGATGCGGACGTGATCGAGCAGGCCCGCGAGCTCGCCAAGCACATCCTGGCCCACGACCCCCGGCTGGAGCATCCCCGGCTGCAGTACCTCAGAAGCGAGCTGCAAAGCCGCAGCGAGAGCGTGGCCTACCGCGAGGTGATCTGATTCTCTGAGTCCAGCCGCCGCGCCACCGGTCTCTACAATCGGCGCATGAGCCAAGACCCGGCCCTTTCCTCCGCCCTGCCGATCATCATGGACGGCGACCCTGGTCTGGACGACGCCGTGGCGTGGCTGCTCGCCTGCGCCAGCCCGGAACTGGAGGTGCTGGGCGTCACCGCCGTTCACGGCAACGTGGGCCTGCCGCTCACCGTTCGCAACGCCGGTATCACGCTGACGCTGGCCGGTGCGGCGGGCGCGGGCGTGCCGTACTTCGCTGGCACCGACCGGCCGCTGGTCCGCGAGGCGATGACGGCGGCGGCGGTCCACGGAGATTCGGGCCTGCCCGCCGCCGATCTGCCGCCGCCCGCGCACCCGCCGCAGGCCGAACACGCCGTGGACTTCCTGATCCGCACGGTCCACGCCCGGCCCGGCGAGGTGACCGTGCTCGCCACCGGTCCGCTCACCAACGTGGCGCTGGCCTTCCGGCTCGCCCCGGAGCTGCCGGGTTTGCTGCGTGAGGTGGTCTGGATGGGCGGCAGCACCACCGGCGGCAACCGCACCCCGGCGGCGGAATTCAACGCCCTTGCCGACCCGCACGCGGCAGCGGTGGTGTTCGGCTCCGGCGTGGCGCTGCGTATGGTGGGCCTGAACGTGACCATGCAGTGCATCGCCACGCCCGAGCGCATCACGGCGCTGCGCACCCTGGGCAACCGCGCGGGCCGGGTCTGTGCCGAGCTGCTCACGTTCTATGCGGGCGTTTACCGCACGCGCTACGGCCTGAGCGGCGGCGCGCTGCACGATCCGCTGGCCGCCGCCGCCGCCGTGCGCCCCGAACTCCTGGACTGGCAGTCCATGAACGTGCAGATCGAGACCCAGCCGGGGCTGAATTTTGGCCGCACCGTCTGTGATCTGTACGGCGTGACGGGTCAGCCCGCCAACGCACAGGTGGCCGTCGGTGTGCGCGACGAGGCGTTTTTCGCGCTGCTGCTGGAACGGCTCGGCACACTGGAGTGACGGTGCGCCCCGCTTACCCTTCCGAGCTTCCGGGGCCGGAGTCCACCTGCAGCGCCACCGGGGTGCCGTCCGGCAAGCGGTAGGCCCGCAGCACCCGCCCCTGCAGGTCGGCGATCACGTAGGGCACCGGATACGCCGCCAGCCGGGTATCGGTGGCGCTGGGCCGGGCCGGGCCGCGCGGGTGGCTGTGGTACAGGGCGACCAGCGACAGCCCCCCCTCGCGCATGGCCTTGAGCGCCCGCAGCAGTTGAAGCGGATCGGCCAGGTACTCGCGCTCGGGCCACGGCGACACGTTGGCCAGCGGATACAGCGCCACGGCGCGGTCTCCCCCGCCCTCCACGGCCACGCCGCCCAGCGCACCGACACATTCGCGCGGAGCCTCGCGCTGGGCGTGTGCCCACAGCGCGGCGGCCAGGACGGCGGGCAGGGTCAGGGACACCCGGTCATTGTAGGGGGTCCGCTCCTCCGGTACACGCCTCCAAACACTGTCCTGGCCGCCTGTCTTCCCATGCGGTGCCCCCCGCTTTGGGGTACACTGCGCCGCATGGCGAAGGCCCGCACAAAGAGCGCTCCCCCGGTCAGCCGTTTCGACGGCGAGGCGCTGGGACTGGTGCTGTTCGCGCTGGGAATTTTTCTGGGCGTAACCCTGCTGCTGTTTCAGGGCGGCGCAGACGCGGACGTGGGCGACGCCGGATTCATGTCACGGGCGCGCGGCGTCCTGCTGGGCGAACTGGGCTGGGCGGCGTACCTGCTGCCGGTGGTGCCCATCGCCTACGGCACGCTGGTCTTCCTGGGACGTGGGGTCCGCAACCTGACCCGGCGCCTGCTGGGCGGCGTGCTCGTGGTGGCCTCGCTGCTCGCGCTGCACGAGGTCTTCCAGCCGGGGCAGGCGGGCGCCCTCGCCGAGCGGGTCATGCGTCCGCCGTTCCGGGCCCTGAGCTACGCGGCGGCGCTGCTGCCACTGGTGACCCTGACGCTGGGGCTGGAGGTCATGCTGCGGCTGACTCCCCTGACCATGCTCAAGGCGTTCTTCCGGCAGATCAGCATGCTGCTCGGCGGGGCCTCGGCGGGCGTGCAGGGAGCGATTGAGGCCCGGCAGGAGGGGCGGGAGGCGGCGCGGGCCCGCGGCCACGCCCGGCAGGGACTGGCCGCCCACGGCCGCGAACTGGACGCCCTGCGCCGGCTGTACCCCAACGCCCCGGAACTGGCCGCCCAGCACGAGGAGCTGCGGGCCGCCCAGCGGGACCTGCGGGCCCAGGACGAGGCCGGGCTGCGGACCCTGGAACGCGACCTAGCGCAGTGGCAGGGGGTGCTGCGGACCTTCGTGAACAACGCCGCGCGCGACCTGCGTGCCCTGGTGGCCCGCGAGGCTCCCGGCGCCGGGGCCGACGCCGAGGCGCTGGAGAACGAGGTGCGCCACGGCCGGCACGAGCTGAGTGTGGAACTCGCGAGCACCCAGGCCAGCGGAGCGCTGGAGCGGCTGCGCCGGGCCATGGTCTCGGAGATTCAGCGGCTGTCGGGGCGGGCGGGCAAGCTGGAGCGCGAGCGCAAGGCCGCCGAGAAGGCGCTGGCCCGGGCAGATGTGTCGGTCCTGGCGCGCGAGTGGCCGGCCCACCGTGAACGCCTGGACGCTTGGCAGGCGCTGGCCCAGGAATTCACGGCCTGGCGGGGACGCGCGGTGTCCTATCCCGGCTGGCCGGACCTGACGGCGGCCTTTGACCGCGCCCCGACCGAGGTCGCTGCCGAGCTGGCCGAGGCGCTGAACAACGCCCCCGATGACACCCTGCGCGATCAGGAGCACTGGCGCGAATTGCTCACGCAGGCCCAGGAACAGGCCCGGCGTCACGCCGAGGCGATCACCGGACCGCCCATGCCGGAAGCGTCACCCCCGCCCCTGGATTTTGATTTCTCCAGTGGCCCCGTGGTCGCCAGCCCTGTGGTCGCCATCACCGCGGTTCCGGACACTTCGGTGCCGGCCTCCGCACCCACCGGGTTGTCCGGCGATCCGGCCAGCGCCGAACACAGCTGGGGAGCTCCTCCGGCCGCGCCGGGTGCCCAGGCCGCGCCCGCCTCGCAGAGCGGGGACGTGGATCCCTTCGGCGACTGGGACGACGACGATCTGCCCTTTGGCCCCCAGAGTGCCCCGGTTGCCCGGTCCCCGGGAACGCTGGCCACCGTTGCCACCGGCGCACCCAGGCCGGGGGCGGGAGGCGCGCGGGCCGGGGGCTCCAGCGCTCCCTGGGAAAGCGCACCGGAGCCGGCTCCCTCGGAGCGCCCCCGCGCCTCCGCCGCGCCGGCTGCTCCTCCGGTGGGGGCCCTTGCGCTGGCGGTGCCGGACTACGCCCTGCTCGACCCGTTTCCGGCGGCGGCCCTGAACACGGCGGCGCTGGAGGTCTCGGCGCGCCAGCGTGCGGGCCTGATCGACGAGACGCTGCGGCATTTTGGCCTGCAGGCCAAGGTGGTCGACTACGCCCGGGGACCCACCGTCACCCGCTACGAGATCGAGCCCGCTCCCGGCGAGAAGATCAGCCGCATCGCCTCGCTCTCCAACGACCTCGCGCGTGCCCTGGCGGTGGGTGGGGTGCGGGTGGAGGCCCCGGTACCGGGCAAGAGCGTGATCGGTCTGGAAGTGCCCAATGCCGAGCGCGAGCCGGTGACGTTTCATCAGGCGGCCCAGGCCCCGACCTTTCGCAGCACCCGCGCCAAGCTGCCGGTGATCCTGGGCAAGAGCATTGACGGCGAACTGATGGTCGGCGACCTTGCCAAGATGCCGCACCTGCTGGTGGCCGGCAGCACGGGGTCGGGCAAGTCGGTGTGCGTCAACACCCTGATCACCTCGCTGCTGTTCAAGTACCTGCCCACCGAACTGCGCTTCCTGATGATCGACCCCAAGATGGTGGAGCTCACGCCGTACGACGGCATCCCGCATCTGGTGCGCTCGGTGGTGACCAATCCGGTGGACGCGGCGGGCGTGCTGCTGGGCGCGGTGGCCCACATGGAACGGCGCTACAAGATGATGAGCGCGGTGGGGGCCAAGAACCTCGAGCAGTTCAACGCCAAGATGCGCCAGACCGGCGAGACCGAGTTGCCCCATCTGGTGATCATCATCGACGAGCTTGCGGATCTGATGATCACCAGCCCCAAGGAAGTGGAGTCGGCGATCATGCGTCTGGCACAGATGGCACGCGCCACCGGCATGCACCTGATCCTGGCGACCCAGCGGCCCAGCGTGGACATCCTGACCAGCCTGATCAAGGTGAACGTGCCGGCCCGCATCGCCTTTGCGGTGAGCAGCAGCCACGACTCGCGCACCATCCTCGACAGCATGGGGGCCGAGCGCCTGACCGGCATGGGCGACATGCTGTTCTACCAGCCGGGCCTGATCAAGCCGGTGCGCCTGCAGGGGCCGTACATCAGCGAGGTCGAGTCGGCCCGCATCTCTGACCTGCTGCGCCGCATGGTGTTCGAGGACGACTTCGTGGAGGCCTACGGCGCGGACTTCGAGGGTGGCATCGAGGCCAGCGGACCGGGCGCGGAGCGCGGCAACATGGACTTCAGCGATCCCTACCTGCGTCAGGCCGCCCAGATCTGTATTGAGGAGGGCCAGGGCAGCGTCTCCCGGCTGCAGCGCCGCCTCTCGGTGGGGCATGCCCGCGCCGGCAAACTGATGGACATGCTTGAGGCGATGGGCATCGTGAGCAAGCACCAGGGCAGCAAGCCGCGCGACGTGCTGATCTCCGAGGCGGATCTTCCACAGTTCTTCGGCTGACCACCTTCGGCCTTCAACCACCAAGGCACATGAACACAGAATGAGAAAGCCCTCAAAAGGGGCGTTTCTTTCGTTTAGGTGATCTGTCTCAAAGCTTCTTTAAGTTGCATTTTCATCTGACGTGGTGAAGATTAAGTGCCGGACAACAGAGCAATTCATTTCCACTCAGAGGTGATTTCATGAAGAAGCAGACCAGTCTGATCACGCTCGGCCTGATGCTGGCCACTCCCGCCCTCGCCGGGGGCGGCGGCGCACCCGTGGCCCAGCCCGCCTCCAGCTGCATGAGCATCGCGCAGATCGTCACCAGCGACCCCAACTTCAGCACGCTGGCAACCGCCGTGGAGGCCGCCGGACTCACCGAGACCCTCCGGGGTGGAACCTACACGGTTTTTGCACCCACCAACGCCGCCTTCGCCAAGATGCCCAGCGACATGCTGGCCGCAGCTCTGAACGACCCCGAGATGCTCCAGACCATTCTGCTGTACCACGTTGTGGCCGGTAAGGTCACGGCAAAACAGGTCAGCGGCATGACCTCGGGCAAGACGGTCCAGGGTTCAAGCTTCCTGGTGACGGTCAGCAACGGCAAGGTCATGATCGACAACGCCACCGTCACCAAGGCCGACGTGGTGGCCTGCAACGGCATCGTTCACGTTATCGACACCGTCCTGACGCCCGCCATCGCCAATGCTCAGGACGCGCAGGACATGGCTGAGGTCCCCACGCCGGCCGAGTCTCCTGCCGTCACCGCCGCGCCGGTGGCCCAGGCCGCCCCTGCCACGAACACCCCGGTCAGCGCGCCCGCCGCCGCCGATGTCTCCAGTATCCCCGCCCTGCCCCTGAGCGGCGCGACCCCGATGCCCGCCGCCGTGGTTGTGGTGGCTCCTGTGGCTCCGGTCACCACGACCACGGACACGAGCACGAGCACCACAACGACCACCGATACCACTGCCACGGCCGCCACGGCGACCACCACGGACACGGCCGAGATGAGCACCAACTCGCTGTACGACGTGATCGTGGCCGACGACCGCTTCAGCACGCTGCGCTCGCTGCTCAGCGACGCCGGGCTGACCGACGTGCTGATGAGCAACGACTACACCATCTTCGCGCCCACCAACGACGCCTTTGCGGCGGTGGACCCCGAGACCCTGGCCCTGATCGCCAGCGATCCCGAAACGCTCAAGCAGGTGCTGCTGTACCACGTCGTCTCCGGCAAGCTCATGGGCGACCAGCTGGGCAAGAACGCGCAGCTGCGCAGCGTGGAAGGCAGCAGTCTGGACCTCAAACTGTCCGGCAGCACCCAGATGGTGGGCGGCGCCACCGTATCCGCCATGGTGGACAGCGCGGACAACGGCGTCATCTATGTGATTGACAAGGTGCTGCTGCCGTCCACCCTGCAGCTGCCCGCTCCCCCCGCACCCGCTGAGGCCCCCGCCGCCACGACCACCACCTCGACAACGACCACGACCACCACGCCGGCGGCCCCTGCGGCGCCCGCGGCCGTGCCCTCGCCCGCTCCGGTTTCGCCCACCCCCACGGCCACCGGCGCCGAGACGCTGGGACAGCGCCTGCAGAGCGAACCTCAGTTCAGCACCCTGCTGAGCCTGCTGCAGAAGGCCGGACTGGTCAACGCGCTGATGGCCGCCGACGTGACCGTCTTCGCACCCACCAACGACGCCTTTGCCAAGGTGCCCAAGGCCACGCTGGACATGCTGCTCGCCGACGACGCCAAGCTCAAGCAGGTCCTGACCTACCACGTGGTTACCGGCCGCGTGACCGAGACGGAACTGCAGGGCGCACAGCTGCGCAGCATGGAAGGCAGCAGCCTGAACCTCAAAGCCAACAACGGTGTCGTGAACATCGGCGTGCTGAGCGGCGACACCATCACCGGCTCGACGCTGAAGGCCACGCCCATCGTCGTGGGGAACAGCGTGATCTACCCCATCGACAGCGTGCTGATTCCCCCCACTTTCAAATAATCCCTGCCCCCCTGCCCGCCCGCCTGTTTCACGGCGGGCGGGTTGTTGTGTGCTGTGTTATGACCCGGCGCTCGCGTGTCCCGGCGTCAGCCCACGCCGCCGCAGGAACTCGTCCCAGGTCCGGTCGTCACGGGGCAGGCCGTCCTCCTGCGTCCACATCCAGTACGGCGTGTACAGGCTGCGTGAGGTCAGGACCTCATCGCGGAAAATCCGGGCGCTGAGGCCGGTGTCCAGCAGTCCGCTGCTGTCAAAGCGCGCCAGCACGCCGGTACGGTCATAGGGGACGGCCCGCAACTCGGCGTGCCAGCCACCCGGTCCAGAGGTCAGCAGCAGGTACTGGGCCCGTGGATCGCCGTTGGCCGGTGCGCCCACCGCTCCGGTGTTCAGCACGAGCACGCCGCCGACCTCCGCGTGGGCTGGGCGGTGGATGTGCGAGCCGACCAGCACGCCGTGTCCGGCACTGAGTTCGTCGACCCGCTGCGGCGGGGTGCGCTCGCTGAGTCCCTCGCGGTAATCCTGCGCCGAGCCATGGGCGACCAGAACCGGCGGCAGCCCCGACTCCTGCAGGGTTAGGGTCATCGGCCAGTCGGCGGGCACGTGCAGCAGTCCGGCGCAGTCCAGTTGCCGGGCGCTCCAGTCGGTGGCCCCCCAGAAGGGGTCGGCAAACCACTCGGGGGGCAACTTGGCGCTGCGGGCGTCCCACAGCCGCAGCAGATCGTCGTGGTTGCCCAGCGTGAAGGTCACGTCGGAGCGCGACAACAGCGTGTCCAGCACGGCCACCGAATCCGGGCCCCGGTTGACCACATCCCCGTTCACGATCAACTGCTCGGCTCCCTGCGCGCGGGCGTCCGCGAGCACAGCCTGCAGCGCATCGGCGTTGCCATGAATGTCCGCGATGATCGCCACGCGCATGTCCCGGGCATTCTAGGGCAGCCTGTACCCAACAGACCGTCGGCAACGCAGCGGCCGACGGTCTGTTGGGTACAGCGAGACAGCCCGAGTTCGGTCCTCTGCGAACTCAGTCCTCAGCTTTTCCAGCTGCCGCCGCGTCCACGAACCACACCGGGGCCTCGACCCGCGCGACGGGATGGTCGCCGCGTCCGGCCTGCACATCGGCCAGGGCGGTGGCCTTGCCACGGCCGGTGACGAGCATCCAGCGCTCGCGCGCCGAGTTGATTTCCGGGAAGGTGAAGGTCAGACGCCAGGTGTCGTGTTGCGGCACGTGGTTCGCGACCACCCGTCCGTCCGCGTCCAGCGCCTGCGTGCCGGGAAACAGGCTGGCCGTGTGGCCGTCATCGCCCATGCCCAGCAGATTCACGTCCATGCAGGCCGGCAGCAGGGCGGCGTAGTCGGCCGCAGCGGGTTCCAGGGGACGGCGCTCTCCCTCCATGCGGTGAATCTGCGCGGGTGGCACTGGCACGTAGGACAGCAGGTGCTGCTGGGCCGAGCCGTAGTTGCTCTCGGGGCTGTCCGGACCGACGCTGCGCTCGTCGCCGAAATAGACATGAACCGACTTCCAGGGAATGTCCGGCAGCTCGCGCAGGGTCGCGTACATCAGCTTGGGGGTCCCCCCCCCAGACAGCGCGACATGAAAGCTGCCCCGCTGCGCGACCGCCTCGCGCGCCGCGCGGGCAAAGGCGTGTGCCGCCGCGTCGGCCGCCGCCTGCGCGGTGGGAAACACCTTCAGATTCATGGCCGGCTCCCCGGCGTCTGGAGGCCTGTACGCTCAGCCCGCACCACTTCCGCTGCCCTGCACCAACCACCGTTGCTCTGTTTCACAGCGTCTCCTTGGCCAGCGCCCAGGCATTCTCAAAATTCTCGATGCGTTCCGGGCGCGCCATCACCCGGCCCAGCCCCTCGGCCAGCGTCATGGCCGGCACATTGACCTCGCTGACGTGTTTCTTGTCTTCCCAGCGGGTTTCTACGCGGACCACCTCTCCCTCCACGCCGTGCAGCACAAAGCGCACCCCCGGGCCAGACAGTTCCACGCCGCACAGGTCCCCGTTCTCACGGCCACACCGCGCCGCCCGGAATTCCACGCCCTTCAGGTCGGGCCAGCCCAGCGTGTCGGCGACAAAACCGGCGTACAGCCGGGCGGGCAGATCCTTGGTGCCGGCGTAGCGCACGCTCAGGTGATCCACATGCTGCAGTTGCCGCGCGGCCTCCGGACTGTCGAACACCTGGGCCAGCGCCTCGCGCCAGCCGGCCGAACGGCTCCAGCCCAGATCGGCCAGGGCGTAATGCCGCGCCGGGGGGATGTCCAGCGTGAGGCTGTCGGCAATCACCTGATCGGCGATGTCGGTGAGCTCGCGCAGCAGCGGCCCGCCGGGTTTGGTGTCGGCACCCCACCACACGTGGTTGACCGTGGCCGGCCGCAGCAGGGGCAAGATGGCTCCCTGCAGCTGCTCGGTGCTGGCGTCCAGCGTCAGCCGCTCCACGAACAGGCCGCCGCGCTGCGGCACCAGACTGGCATGGACCTTCAGGTCATCGGTGCCGTCCATGACCCCGATGATCTGCCGTCCGGCATAACGCCCTTCCAGCCCACGCAGCGCCTCCTCCACCCGCGCCCGGTGCTTGCGGACGGTCAACGCCACGATGTTGCCGGTGTAGGCCCGGGTCTCCACGGTGGTGCGCTGCCACAGCTCGTCCAGCGTGGCCTGCGCTTTACGCACGCTGGTTTCCACCGGGCCGATCAGATGGGCGTCGGTGGCGGTCATGGGGTGTTTCCCCGCATCCACGGTCTGCGCATTGCCGCCTTCACAGTCGCCTCCAGCGCCGGTCCGGACCAATCAGTTCCTCGGCGGCCTCCGGTCCCCAGCTGCCGGCCGGATAGTTGGGAAAGTCGGGGGCGTCGCCCGTGCCGCCGGGCGGGGTGTCCCAGGAGTCGAGAATGCCGCCCACAATCTGCCAGGCGTGATCCACCTCGTCTTCGCGGGGAAACAGGGTCGCGTCGCCGATCAGGGCGTCGAGCAGCAGGCGGGAATACGGGCTTTCGAGCTGTGCGCCGAACGCATCGTAGCGAAAGTCCATCACCACCTCGCGCAGCACCATCTCCTGTCCCGGGGATTTGCTGGAGAACTTGAGGCTCACGCCTTCATCGGGCTGGATGCGGAAGGCGAGCACATTGCGCTCCAGCCCCCCAGGAAAGATGCCCAGCGGCGGACGCTTGAAGACCACGGCAATCTCGGTGACCTTCTTGGGCAGCCGTTTGCCCGTCCGCAGGAAAAAGGGCACGCCCTGCCAGCGCCAGTTGTCCACCTCCAGCTTGAGCGCCACATAGGTCGGGGTGCGGCTGCCGTGCTTGACGCCCGGTTCCTGGCGGTACCCGGGCACCCGCTCGCCGTCCATGCTGCCGGGGCCATACTGCCCGCGCACCGCCACCCGGTCGACGCGGCCCGAAGGAATCGGCTTGACGGCCCGCAACACCTTGGTTTTCTCGTCACGGATGGCCTCCGCATCGAAGGCGGCGGGCGCTTCCATGGCGGTCAGCGCGAACAGCTGCATCAGGTGGTTTTGCAACATGTCGCGCACCACGCCCGCTTCCTCGTAGTACCCGGCCCGGCCCTCCAGACCCAGGTCCTCGGCAGCCGTGATCTGCACATGGTCCACAAAGCCCCGGTTCCACAGCGGCTCGAAAATGGCATTGCCGAAGCGAATGGCCATCAGGTTCTGCACCGTCTCCTTGCCCAGGTAGTGGTCAATGCGGTACACCTGGGACTCGTCCCAGACGCGGTGGATCGCCTCGTTCAGCTCGCGGGAGCTGTCCAGATTCCGCCCGAAGGGCTTCTCGATGACGATGCGCCGCCAGCCCTCCGACTGGTCGGCCAGCCCCAGGCGGCCCAGACCGTTGCTGATCGGTTCAAACAGGCTGGGCGGGGTCGAGAGGTAGAACAGTGCGTTCTTGCGCCCGCCATGTGCCTTCTCGGCACGGTCCAGTTCCTTGCCCACGAGATCGTAGACCTCGTCGCTGCCAAAATCACCGAACTCGTAGTACAGCAGCTCCCGGAACTTTTCCAGGCTGCCCGGCTCGATGGCGTCGGTTTCCTTGCTTTCCTTCAGCGCCGCGACGGCGTAGTCCTTGAACTGCTCGTCGGTCATGTCCTGACGGCCCACACCCACGATGTTGAATGCACTGCCCAGCAGGCCGTCCTGCCACAGCCCGAACACGGCCGGCAGCAGCTTGCGCCGCGACAGGTCGCCGGTGGCTCCGAAGATCACCAGGGTCGTTGGTTCCGGCGCACGGTTGCGGCGCATCAGGGTGCGGAAGGGGTTCTGGCCGTCGGCCCCGGCGCGGCTGGGCACGCGCTGGCGCGACTTTCTGGGCTTCTTGCCGGGGCTGCTCGCCTTCTGCGCCGCCTTTTCACTCACGGTCTGCTTGACCGCCTGACGGCCCGCCGGGGTGGCGGCCCTGGTCTTGGAATCTGCCGCGGCCTCTTCGGCCGGAGCGCCCTTCTTCACCGCGGTACTCTTCTTCGCTGCGGCGGTCTTGGGCTGCTCACCGGCGGCCTGCGGGTCGGCTCCTTTCTTGCCGCGCCCCGGGGTCATTCGGTGCCTTTCACGCGGTCGTGTCCGGTTTCACCCAGTTGCTCGGCGGCCGAGCCGTCTCCGTGCTGCGGCTGCCGAGCGGCGGCAGAGATGTTCTCGGGCGCGGCGGTCTTGGGATGCTCGCCGGGCTGCACCTCGGGCACCAGGCCTTCGCGCTTGGGCGTCTCCAGCGTCTTGACGGCGTGACCCCCGAAAGCGCGGCGCATGGCCGAGAGCATCTGCCCGGCGTAGCTGACCTCCTGCTGGCTGCGAAAGCGCATCTGGGTCGCCAGGGTGATCACCGGGGTGGGCACCCCCTGCTCAATGGAGTCGATGATGGTCCAGCGGCCCTCGCCGCTGTCGGCCACGTAGTCCGAGAGCTGATTGAAGTCCGTGGAGTTCTTCAGGGCCTCGGCGGTCAGGTCCAGCAGCCACGAGCGGATCACCGAGCCGTGACGCCACAGCTCGGCGACCTGCGCCATGTCGAGGTCGAATTCCTCCTTGTGGCGCATCAGCTCGAAGCCCTCGGCGTAAGACTGCATCATGCCGTACTCGATGCCGTTGTGGACCATCTTGACGTAGTGCCCTGAACCCGCCGGGCCCATGCGGCCCCAACCCTGGTCGCGGGCGGGAGCGAGCACTTCCAGCGCCGGACGCAGGCGCTCCACGGCCGCCTCGTCACCGCCCACCATCATGGCGTAGCCCTCCTGAAGGCCCCAGACCCCGCCGGAGGTGCCCACGTCCACCAGGTGAATGCCGCGCCTGTGCAGTTCCTCGGCGCGGCGCATGGTGTCCTTGAAGTTGCTGTTGCCGCCGTCAATGATGATGTCCCCGGCAGACAGGCGCCCGGCGAGGTCGTCAATCACCGATTGGGTGATCTTGCCCGCCGGCACCATCACCCACACGGCCCGCTGTCCGGCGTCTCCCAGCGCGGCCATCAGCTCGTCCATGCTGCGCGCTCCGCGGGCACCCTGCGACTCAATCAGGGCCACGCTGTCCTCGCTGCGGTCGTAGCCCACGACCTCCTGGCCACCGCGCGTGAGACGCAGCACCATGTTGCCGCCCATCTTTCCCAGGCCAATCATGCCTATCTTCATATGGTTACCTCCAGCAGGCAGGAACCGCTTCCAGCGCTCCAACCGTTCATGAGGGGCATCATACGCGCCCCTGTCCCCTGGGGATTTGAGAGTGGCAGCCCACAACTCTAATGATGCGGCGGGGACGGCTGTGATGTTGAGGGCCTTCTGACTTGGACCGGGGTGCTAGCGTACAGCCATGACCGCCCCCTCCCCCACCGTCCCCGCCGAGGTTCTGGAGAAGGCGGCGCGTGGCGAGCGCCTGAACGCCGCCGAGATCGAGGCGCTGTACGGCCTGCCCCTGCCGGAGGTTGCCGGGGTCGCCAACGCCCTGCGCCTGGAGCGCCGTAACCCGGACGTGGTGACCTTCCTGATCGACCGCAACATCAACTACACCAACATCTGCAATGTGGGCTGCAACTTCTGCGCCTTCTACCGCACGAAGCGGCAGAAAGACAGCTACACCCTGGATTACGAGGAGATCAGCGCCAAGATCCGGGAACTCGAGGATGTCGGCGGCACGCGCATCCTGTTGCAGGGCGGCGTGAACCCCGAACTGGGGCTGGACTACTACACCGGGCTGCTGCGGCACGTCAAGGCGAACCACCCCACCATCCGCATCGACGCCTTCTCGCCCGAGGAAGTGCTGTTCATGGAAAAGACCTTCGGGCTGAGCCTGGACGCGCTGCTGGACACCCTGATCGCGGCCGGGCTGGACGGCCTGCCGGGAGCGGGCGGCGAGATCCTGGAAGACGAGGTGCGCCAGAAGGCCGCGCCCGCACGCATCGGCGCCGACGACTGGTTCCGCATCATTGACGCGGCGCAGCGCAAGGGGCTGTATACCATCGCCACCATGGTCATCGGCTTTGGTGAGACGTATGCCCAGCGCACCCGCCACCTGCTCAAGATCCGCGACCAGCAGGACCGGGCCACGCGCGAGTACGGCGGCAACGGCTTTTCCGGCTTTGCGATGTGGAGCCTGCAGACCGAACACACCCGGCTGCACGGCAAGGCCCCCGGCGCGACCGCCCATGAGTACCTGCAGCAGCTCGCCGTGGCCCGCCTCGCCCTGGACAACATTCCCAACATTCAGGCGTCGTGGCCCGCACAGGGGTTCAAGGTGGCGCAGGCCGCGCTGTACTACGGCGCGAACGATCTGGGTTCGACCATGCTTGAGGAGAATGTGGTCTCGGCAGCCGGGGGCCACGGGCGGCACCGGGCCACCGTGCGCGAGCTGATCCGGATTGCTGTGGACGCCGGCTTCACTCCCGCCATTCGCAACAGCCGCTTTGAGATCATCGACTGGCCGGATGTTCACTCGGCGCTGGGCCGCGCCGAGAACAATCCCGAAGAGGGCCGCGCGGTCGGAGCCGCCGGTTAAAGAATGCTCGCGCTGGCGTATGTCATCTGTGAGCGCCGCCGCCTGGGCGAAGCGGGAGCTCAGGGGGTGGGCCCCCTTCCGGTCAATGTTCACCAGACCGGCGGCTGGCACGCCGAGGCGCGGTTCCTGATTCCCGACGCCGATGAGCTGCAGGCACTTCTGCACGCTGCAAATGTCGCGGATCGGCCCCACCCTGCCCAGATGAGCGTGCAGGTCAGCGCCGACCTGCTGTTCGAGGATGGCGACATCACCGGTGAGACCTGGCTGACCCGGACAGACCTGAGCGCGCTGCTGGCCCACGCCGCTCCCGATATGCACGACCGGCTGTGTGCCTGGGAAGCCTTCGCGCGGGCCCTGGAAACTACCGGGCACGAAACGCGCTGCATCGTGTGGTTCATTCGCTGACCGTGCGGCTCAGCGGGGTGGGCTGCAGGCTGCAGAGGCAGGGGTTTTGGCTAAGCTACCCGGATGAACGAGCCGGCACCTCCGTCCGCCGACGTCCGCTTCGACACCCTCTTCAAGCGCTGTGTGGCCCAGCACGGACGCTTCGGTCACTCTGCCCATATTCATCTGGCGTGGCAGTTGCTCGGGGACCTGCCGGTGCTGGAAGCCCTGGCGACCTTCAACAGCGGCCTCCTCGCCCTGGCGCAGCGGCTGGGGCTGCACGACAAATACAACGCCACCCTCACCACCGTTTACTTTTTTCTGGTGCTGGAGCGCAGGCGGCCGGGCCAGAGCTGGGAGGAGTTCGCGGCCCGGAATGGCGACCTGCTGGACTGGGAGGAGCGGGAACAGGTGCTCGGCCCTTTCTATGACGTCCCCGCCCTGGCCTCGGAGGAGGCGCGCCGGAGCTTTGTCATGCCCAGGCCTCCCCATCACACGAAGTGAGCTTCAGCACTTCGGCCGACCCTCGTCCTGGTTCTGCATCCCCCCACCTCTCCGCTCCCTCCCCTTGACCCCTTCCCCGTCCCGCGCCACAATACCCGCAGCGTTGATCCGCAGGAGTAGCGCGCCAGCGGCCACGAGCGAGCCTGAGACGGTGGGAGTCAGGCGGCAAAAGCAGCGTGTGAAAGGCGGCGGGGAGCTGTTGCGTTAAAGAGGGCCAGTGAAAGCGGCACAGCCGCACGCTGGAACTGGGGTGGAACCGCGCGGAGGAACCTTCGCGTCCCCAGACGGGCCAAGCAGCTGCCGTCTGGGGCGTTTTCTTTTGCATCAGATGGTCAGGGCCCGGAAGGAGGACACCTATGCCCGCATCATCAATGGAAGAGCTGGTCAGCCTGTGCAAACGCCGGGGCTTTATTTTTCAGGGGTCCGAGATCTACGGCGGCCTGCAGGGCTTTTACGACTACGGCCCCCTGGGCGTGGAGCTGAAGAACAACATCAAGGCCGCGTGGTGGAGAAGCAACGTCTACGAACGTGACGACATGGAGGGCCTGGACTCCAGCATCATCATGCACCGCCTGGTTCTGCGCCACAGCGGCCACGAGGCGACGTTCTCGGACCCGATGGTGGACAACAAGAAGAACAACAAGCGCTACCGCCTGGACCATCTGGTCAAGGACCAGAAAGCGGACGTGGTGGCGCGGGTCGCCGCCGAGATGGGCGCAGACCCGGCCAACTTTCCGGCGGTGGTGGCGGCGCTGAACGCCAGCCCGGCGCGCGCCTCGGAAGCGCTGAAGGCAGCGGGCGTGCGCGACCCCTTCTCCGGCGAGGTCGGGGACTGGACCGAGCCCAAGCCGTTCAACATGATGTTCAAGACGACCATCGGCCCGGTGGCCGACGAGGACAGCTACGGCTACCTGCGCCCGGAAACCGCCCAGGGCATCTTCACCAACTTCAAGAACGTGGTGGACAGCACCTCGCGCCGCCTGCCCTTCGGCATCGCGCAGATTGGCAAGGCCTTTCGCAACGAGATCACGCCGCGCAACTTCATCTTCCGGGTGCGTGAGCTCGAGCAGATGGAAATCGAGTTCTTCTGTACGCCCGGCACCGACGAGGACTGGCACCAGCACTGGCTGGACAAACGCCTGGCGTGGTGGGAGGCGCAGGGCGTGCCCCGCGAGAAGATCGAGATTCTGGACGTGCCGGCAGAGGACCTTGCGCACTATTCCAAGCGCACCTACGACCTGATGTACGACTACCCCACGCTGGGCCATGAGGAAATCGAGGGCATCGCCAACCGCAGCGACTATGACCTCGGCTCCCACACCAAGGCGCAGGCCGAGCTGGGTCTGGTCGCCAGCGTCACCGAGAACAACGACAGCATTGCCAAGCTGACCATTCCCCACCCCGAGACGAACAAGCCGGTGGTGCCCTTCGTGATCGAGCCCTCGGCGGGCGTGGACCGTGCGCTGCTCGCCGTGCTGAGCGAGGCCTTTACCCGCGAGACGCTGGAAAACGGAAGCGAGCGCATCGTGCTCAAGCTGCGTCCCCACCTCGCGCCCATCAAGGTGGCGGTCATTCCGCTGGCGCGCAACCGCGAGGAGATCACGGCGGTCGCCCGGGCCATCAAGGCCGAGCTGCAGGGCCTGGGCCTGGGCCGCGTGCTGTACGAGGACAGCGGCAACATCGGCAAGGCGTACCGCCGCCACGACGAGGTCGGCACGCCGTACTGCGTGACCGTGGACTTCGACACCGTGGGCAAGGGCGAGGACCCCAGCCTGACCGACACCGTGACCATCCGTGACCGCGACACGCTGGCCCAGGAGCGCGTAAAGATCAGCGAACTGAGCGGCTGGATCCGGGAAAAGCTGCGGTAACTTCAGCTCCAGACGGCAAGGCAGAGGACGGCTCCCCAGGATTCAGGTGGGGAGCCGTCTTCCGTCTGCATGCCCTGATCAGGGCGTCATGCTCCGGGCAGCCGCAACAGTCCTTCCAGCGCGGCGTAGGCGTCGGGGCGGGCCAGAAACACCAGTTCGTCATCGGGGGTGAGCAGCAGTTCCGGGCGCGGCAACCTCACCGTGCCGTCCCGCACGATGCCGACAATCTCCACTCCAGGCGGCAGGCTGAGCAGCTTGAGGCGGGCGCCACGCCAGCCCGGGGGCACCCCCCGGCGGTACAGTTCGCGTCCTCCCGTCTCGGCGTCAGAAGCCGCGGCTGCCTGCGCGGGCAGGGCGTCATAGGGCACCGCCGGAGCGTCGGGCGCACGGCGCGGAATGAAGCGCACGGTGTCGGGCAGCAGGGCCGCGCCCCCCAGATGCACTCCGCTCTGGCCACGGGACGCCACCTGAGAGGGCAGCAGGCCGGCCGTTCCGCTCAGGGCGTGGGCCAGACCGCTCGCCACCAGCGCCGTGGGCAGCAGCGCTTCGCCGCCCCAGGCCACGGCGAGCAGCGCGGCCGCCAGCGGTACGTTCAGGGTAACGGTCAGAAAGGCCACCACGCCGATCATGGTGGACAGCGCCGTATCTGCGCCCAGAACGCTGCCCAGCCCGGCCCCCAGCAGACCGCCGACCCCCACCGAGGGCAGCACGCCGCCGCCGAAGGCCAGCCGGGCCCCCAGCGCAAGCAGCAGCCAGCGCCAGATGCCCTGCATCCCACCCTCGGTGCCCACGAAGCCCGAGGCGCTGAGCTGTACCCAGCCGCTGCCGTCGCCCAGCACCGCGGGCGTGGCGAACACGGCCAGCACCGCGGTCAACAGACCAAACACCCCTCCTAGCACCGGGCGCGGCCAGCCGGTGGTCCACGCGTCCGGGATGGCCTTGCCGACCATCAGGGACAGCAGCCCCACCAGGGTCACCACCACCGCCACAAGCAGCAACGGCAACAGTTGTGGCGCGGCCGGCGTGCCCACCTCTGGAAAGCTCAGCAGGGGCGTAAAGCCGTAGGCAAGTCCATACACGGCCGTGCCGGCAACGGCGGCGAGAACACAGGGCATCACCACCTCGAACTCAAACTCGAAGCGGCGGTACAGCACCTCGGCCACCAGCACGGCGGCGGCCAGCGGCGCGTGCAGCACTGTACCCAGCGCCGCCGCCGCGCCCGCCAGCGTCAGGGTGCGGACCTCCACCGCGTCCAGCCGGGTCACCCGGCCCAGCAGCCGCGCCCCCAGCTGTCCCACGCTGGTGAAGGCCGAGTCGCGGCCCACCAGCAGGCCGGAGGTATAGGCCAGCCCGGTACCTAGCAGGGTGCGCAGTTGCGTTACCACCGGCGGCCATTGCCCGCGGGTGTGGTAGCCGCGCACCAGCTGGGTCATCGCGTCGCCCTGTGCGGCGGGCACCAGCAGGGTGTAGGCCACCCCGACCACCGGCAGGGTCAGCAGGCCCCACGGCAGCGCCTCGCCAAAGGCCATCATCAGGCCGCCCTCGCCGGGCGTGCCGGGCGGCGAGTAACCGGTCAGCACCGATCCCCAGCGCAGCAGGGCGTCCAGGCTCATGCGCAGCAGGATGCTCAGGCCACCCACCAGCGCGCCCAGCAGCACGCTGAGCACCACCACCCGACCTGTTTCCAGACGGGTCAGCACGGCGCGGGGCAATGGAGAACGCATGCCGGCCATGCTAGAGCAAAGCGCCGGGCCCCCGTCGCTGCCTGCCGCGCAGACCCGGCGGGGACTCGGCACCTGTAGGACCCAGTCGTGTCAGATTAAGCCCTTCTTAAGTCAGGAGTGGTCTGCCGCGCGCGACACAGGCCGTTAAGATGAGGACCGTTGGCCGGGAGGCGCGTGCACCGTGCCCGCATCTGTTCCGGCCGGAAAGGAGCAACACTGTTATGGCTTACCAACTTCCCAAACTGCCTTACGCCTACGACGCGCTGGCCCCCCACATTGACGCCCGCACCATGGAGATCCACCACACCAAGCACCACCAGGCCTACATTGACAACGCCAACAAGGCGCTGGAAGGCACCGAGTTCGCCGACCTGCCGGTGGAAGAACTGGTGACCAAACTGGACAGCGTGCCCGCCGACAAGAAGACGGCGCTGCGCAACAACGCGGGCGGCCACGCCAACCACAGCCTGTTCTGGACCGTGATGGGCCCCAACGCCAGCGGCAAGCCGAGCGGCGAACTGATGACGGCCATCGAGGGGGCCTTCGGCTCCTTCGAGGACTTCAAAAAGAAGTTCGAGGACGCCGCCAAGACCCGCTTCGGCAGCGGCTGGGCATGGCTGGTCGTGCAGAACGGCAAACTCGCCGTGGTGAGCACCGCCAACCAGGACAGCCCCCTGATGGGCGAGGCCATTTCCGGCACCAGCGGCACCCCAGTTCTGGGTGTGGACGTGTGGGAACACGCGTACTACCTCAACTACCAGAACAAGCGCCCCGACTACCTGGAGGCCTTCTGGAACGTGGTGAACTGGGACGAAGTGGCACGGCGCTACGCCGAGGCGAAGTAAGCGGAATCCGGACCTGTTCACAGCTGCCCCCGACCACACTCGGTCGGGGGCAGTTTTCTGGCTTCTTCACAGCGGCCTGCGGGGAGGGCCGCCCGACTTTTTAATCAGACCCGCACGAGGTACGCGCTGTCAATCACATCCAGATCCCGGACGGCCTGCAACTGCTCAGTGCTCAGGCTGTCGTCCAGGGTCAGGGTAAACAGCGCCTGACCCCCCCGCTCGGCGCGGCCCAGGGCCATGCCCGCAATGTTGATGCTCCAGGTTCCCAGCATGTTGCTGAGCTTGGCGACGGCACCCGGCTTGTCCTGGTTGCTGGCGATCAGGATATATCCCTCGGGTTCCAGTTCCACGCGGTAGTCGCGCAGGCGGGTCAGACGCGGGCTGCGCCCGAAGACCGTGCCGCCCACCGTGCGGGTGCGGGTCTTGTCTGCTCCCCGGCTGCTGACCTTCACGATCACCTCGGTCTGGTAGTCGGGGCTGTCGGTCTCCTCGCGGATGGCCAGGTTGATGCCGCGTTCCTTTGCCAGGGCGCGGGCATTGATCATGTTGGGCATCTCGTCGGTGCTGCCCGACAGGTAGCCCACCAGCACACTGGTCACCACCGGAGCAGGGTCGGCAGGGAATTCCCCCCGGAAGGTGACCTCCACGTCATGCGCGCCGGGAAGCAGCTGCGCCTGGATGCGGCCCAGCTTCTCGCCCAGCGTGAGGTACCCGCCCAACGCCTCCAGGGTCTTGGCGTCCAGCGCCGGAGCGTTCACCGCCCCCTTGCTCACGTCGCCGTGCAGCGCCGACAGCACCCGCGAGACGATCTCCGCGCCCACCCGCTCCTGCGCCTCGTGGGTGTTCGCGCCCAGGTGGGCGGTGATGCCCAGGTTCGGGGCCCCCAGAAAGATGTGCTCGGCGGTGGGCGGCTCGTCCACGAACACGTCCACCCCCGCCCCGAACAGATGCCCGCTGTGCAGGGCGTCCACCAGCGCCTGCTCAGCGATGATGCCGCCGCGCGCCGCGTTGACCACGATGGCGCCGGGCTTCATCACGGCGAGTTCGCGTGCGCCGATCATGCCGGTCGTTTCCTCAGTCAGGGGCGTGTGAACGGTCAGAAAATCCACCTGTCCCAGCAGGTCATCCAGGGTCTCGGCGCGGGCCACGCCCAGGCGCTCGAACTTGCTGCCCGGCACGTAGGGGTCGTAGGCCACCACGTTGAGGCGCAAGCCCTGGGCGCGGTCGGCCACGATGCTGCCGATGCGCCCCAGCCCCACGATGCCCAGCGTCTTGTCCTTGAGCTCGATGCCCAGGAACTTGCGGTCCCACACCCCCGCGCGGGTCTGGCGGTCACTTCGGGTCAGGCCGCGCGCCGCCGCCATCAGGTGCATCATGGCAAGTTCCGCTGCCGAGACATTGTTGCTCTCGGGGGCGTTCAGCACGAGCAGACCACGCAGGCTGGCGTATTCCAGATCAATGTTGTCCACACCGACGCCGCCGCGCCCGATCACCTTCAGCCGGGGGCCGGCCGCGTCGATCAGCTCGCGGTCCACCCGGGTCCGGCTGCGCGTGATCAGCGCGTCGTAGTCGGGCAGACGGCGCAGCGTCTCGGCACGCTCCATGTTGCCCTGGTAGTCGATCTGAAAACCCTCGTGTTCCAGATTGCCGGGGTTCATCTCGTCGCAGATCAGCACGCGCAGCACCTGCGGGGCCGGAACGGCGGGGGCGGAAGTGGGAGCGCTCATGTCCAGAGGGTACGCGGGATGCGTGACGCAGGACGCGGTTTATCTAGGCGGTGACCCGGCGGAGGCCGGGCTGATCTTTACGCGCCCCTGCTTCCTCACACCCACGGTGAGAGCGCCGCGTCCACCTTCAGCGCCCCGGCGAGCCGTCCGGCGTATTCCCGCGCCCCGACCTCGTAGACCCCCAGCGTCTGCAGATGGGGGTTCTGGATCTGGGCGTCCAGCAGCGTAAAGCCGCGCGCGTGCAGATGCCCGGCCAGCGTGACCAGCGCAACTTTGCTCGCATTGGTCACGCGGTGAAACTTGCTCTCGGCAATGAAGGCGCCGCCCAGCGCCAGGCCCAGGATGCCGCCCGCCAGCTCACCGCCGCGCCAGACCTCAAAGGAATGGGCCAGCCCGGTGGCGTGCAGGTGATGGTACAGGGCCGTCAGCTCGGGGCTGATCCACTCGCCGTCGCGTGCCGGAGCGCCCGGCAGCCGGCCCCGGCAGCCCTCCAGCACCTCATCAAAGGCGGTGTCTACCCGCACCTCAAAGCGCGGCAGTTCACGGCGCAGGCGCCGGGCGACATGCAGGCCGTCGGCCTCGGTCAGGGGCACCAGGGCGCGTCCCCGCACGCTGTACCACTGCACGCCCTCCCCGTTGTCCATCAGAAAGGCGCCCCCGGCGTAGCCCCGCGCCACCTCGCAGGTCAGGGGGTCGGCGTGGTTCAGGAAGGCGGCTGCGGTGGGCACCTCAGCGAAAACGCGGCACACAAGCGCGGCGCCGCTCAGCGTGCATACAGCACTGCTTGGGTACAGCGGAACAGCGCCATGACCCGGCCCTCCGGTCCGCGCACCGTGGCGTCCCAGACCTGGGTGGTGCGCCCGGCATGCACGCTGCGGGCCTCGCAGGTGATGGTGCCTTCCCGGGCGGTGGACAGGTGGTTGCTCTTGAGTTCAATGGTCGTAAAGCCGCTTGAATCCTCGGGCAGCAGGATGCGGGTACCGTAGCCGCAACTGGTATCGGCCAGCGCCACCACGCTCGCGGCGTGCAGATAACTGTTGGGCGCGAGCAGTTCGGGGCGCACCGTCAGCTCCGAGTGAACCAGCCCGGCCTCCAGGTGGGTAAAGCGGATGCCGATCAGGCCGGGCAACTTGCCCTCGCCCAGCCGGTTGAGTTCGTCCAGGCTGGGCAACGGGCGCGAAGGGGTCGGGGACATGGGGCGCAGGGTAGCAGGGATACCGCTGCGGGGGGCGGGGCACCCGGACCCAGGCCCCACCTCAGGCCAGCCACTTCAGGCCAGCCGGCTCAGCCCACCGCCGCCGGTCAGCGGGGCCACAAGCGGTTCATCCACGTTTCCGGGTTGGTCCCCTCACCGCGCACCCGCACTTCCAGATGCAGGTGCGGCCCCGCACTCAGGCCGGTGGTGCCGACCTCGCCGATCTTCTGACCGCGCGTGACCGTCTGACCCGGCTTGACGAGCAGCTTGCTCTGGTGAAAGTACAGGCTGGCAACGCCCGCGCCGTGGTCAATGACCACCAGATTGCCGCGCACCGGGTACTTGCCGGCCAGGATCACCTTGCCGTCGTTGACGGCCAGCACCGGGGTGCCCACCGGCGCGGGATAGTCGGTACCGAAGTGGTAGGCCACCGGACCACCCGCCAGATAGGTGCGCGGCTGCCCGAAGCTGCTGCTCGTGGCCTTGACCCCCGACATGGCCGGGGCAAAGGGCCGGGTCCAGACCTGGGGGGTGCGCAGGGCGTAAGCCTTTTCCACGGCGGCGTCCTCGGCGGCCCGGCCGGGGTCCTGCAACAGACCGCTGATGCGGGTGGGCAGGTTCAGATGCTGAATGGGTTGGTCCAGACCAACCACCGGAATGCGCCCGCGCACCAGCTCCCCGTTCAGGCTGACCTCGTAGACCACCGGGGTGGTCTTGCCCAGCACCACGCGGCCCAGCGCAACGTACTCGCCCGCCGCCCCCACCGGCTTGAGGACCTCGTTGGGACGGCGGACGTCCTCGCCGACCTCGCTGGGAAAGCGCACGGTGGCCTGGGCGGCCCGCGTCCCCGAGAGCTGCACGATGAACGCCTCGCCCATGCGCAGGCTGGCAGGCACCCGGATATTCACGCCCGCCACGGTGGCCGCCGGAGGCGTGGGGGTCAGTTGATCTTCGGGCAACGGTGCGGGAAGGGGGGGTTTGGCGGGCGGCTGAGGAGCGGGCGTGGCCGGAGCCGGGGCCGCTCCCGGCAAACGAAGCTCCTGGCCAATCTCCAGGGCGGTATCCGGGAGCCCATTGAGCTTCATCAGGGCGGCCACGGTGGTGCCGTTGGCCCGCGCGATGGAATACAGGGTGTCGCCCGCCTTGACGGTGTAGGCCCCGGCCATGCCGAACAGCAGGGAAGCGGCGAACAGGACGGCAGTGCGGCGAGTCATGGCCGGCAGCATAGGGGCCGCAGGTGAGAACTGTGGCACGCAGCGGGGCCAGCTCCTCATGGTGCGCGCCCTACAGTTCCAGCGTGATAGTCACCGGACCGTCGTTGCTCAGGGAAATCACCATATGTTCACCGAAGCGGCCCTCTCCAACCGACAGGCCCAGGTCCCGCAGCGCAGCGTTGAAGGCGACGTACAGCGTGCGGGCGTGTTCGGGCGGGGCGGCGCCGATAAAGCTGGGGCGGTTGCCCGCCCGGGTGTCGGCGTACAGCGTGAATTGGCTGATGCTCAGGATTCCGCCTGCCCGTCCTGAGCCGTCTAAGTCCAGCACGCTGCGGTTCATCTTGCCGGCGTCATCGTTGAAGATCCGCAGCCTGGAAATCTTGGCGGCCAGCTTGTGCGCGGTCTGAACGGTGTCCTCGGGGGCGACCCCCAGCAGCACGAGCAGTCCCGGCCCGGTCTGGCCGGTGGTTTCCGTGCCGACCGTACAACTGGCCTGGGTCACCCGCTGAATGACGGCCCTCACCGTCAGTTCCCGTGCGGTCCGCTGTCCAGCCGCGTCCGCAGGCTGTGGATGGCCCCGGTCAGCAGCTCGGCCTCGGCAAAATCCAGGTTGCCGCGCGTCTTGTCGGCGAGCATGCTCAGCAGCTTGAGGCTGCGCTCGGCCGTCTGGCGGGCGCGGCCCTCCTGCAGCAGGCCGTCACGGGCCGCGCTGGCGGTCGCAGCGTTCAGGTCGCCCAGCGCCGCCTCGGCGGTGGCCTGCAGGGAATTCACGAGTCCGACGAATTCAGGATGGGGCATGCCCGACAGTCTACGGGCCGGGCGCGGCGGGTGGTCCGCTCGGGCCTTCAATCAGTGTTTCCCGTCAACCGCGCTCCCACACCCCCGTGCCCCTAAAAAAGTCCCGGCTGGTCGGTCATGTCCTCGGGCGGCAGCACGCTCAGGCGGTCAGGGATTTTGTGACCGCGCAGCACGGCGGCCGCCTCCTGCAGGTCATGCCACGTCAGGCTCTTGGGACCGCCGGGGGCGCGGGTGGGGTGGCGCAGCAGGTAGGCCGGATGAAACAGCGGCATCAGCAATGGTGCGTCCCGGTCCTCCTCCCCGGATTCAAGGCGGAACCACTGCCCGCGCAGGCCCGTGATGCCGCGGCGGGTGCCCAGCAGGGCCTGGGTGGCCGTGTTGCCCAGGCTCAGGATCACGCGGGGCCGCAGCAGATTCAGCTGTGGCCACAGCCAGCGGGCGGCGCAGGTTTCCGTCTCGGCGGGCCGGGGGGCGCGGTCCCCCGGAGGACGGCAGCCCAGCACGGTGGTCAGGTAGACCTCCTCTCGCGTGAGATGAACCGCGGCGAGCATGCGGTCAAGCAGCGCTCCTCCCTCCCCCACCAGCGGGCGCCCCTGCCGGTCCTCCTCGCGTCCCGGCCCCTCGGCCACGATCACCAGGGCGGCGGCGGGGTTGCCCTCTGCCGCCACCACCTGGGTACATCCGGCCCGCAGACCACAGGCCCCGCAGCCGCGCATCCGCCCCTGCAGGGCGAGCAACGCGGCGGCCCGTGCGCCGGCGGCGTCACCGTACGGTGGAGTCACGGGCCGCCCAGCAAGACAGCCTTAGGACCCAGCGGCAGCTTCCAGCTTGGGGCGGCGGCTGCGGGCCTCGCGGCGGGTCTTGGGGTCCAGGCCCACGAGCAGGAAGAAGTTTTCCAGCGCGTTCTCGCGGCCCTTGATGTCGGCATGTTCGTTCTCCGGCGTACCGGTGGCAAAGGGCAGCGTCTGGTACAGCTCCAGGGCGTGGGTCACGACCTCGTCGCTGGCATGGCCCTCGGCGTAGGTGCCCAGCGCGACGTAGACCTCCCGGCGGCTCTCGGCGTGCTTCAGGAAGGCTTCCGGGTAGGGCGTCTCCGCCGCCCGCAACATGTCCTGCCGAGCGATTCGCCGGTAATGCTTCAGCCCTTGCAACAGCTGATCGGTGGTCATGGGTTCCTTCATCGGTCCTCCAGGGCGGCGAGTGGCCTGCACGGCAGCCTTTGGGGCGCGGCGGCAACTTCTTGGAGCCAGTGTCCACGGTCAGTATAGAAGGCCCGGGCGCGGGCTGTCCGTACTGCCCCATCAACAGACCCAGGGCAGGGCATTCCTCTAATAATGAGAAAGATGATATTGCGACAAATCCGTCATCAGGGTTTAAGCCTGTGATACGGCAGGCTTTTCGCTGCCCGGCGAATATGAGGCCAAACCTGAGAACACTGAGCCGGAGCTGTTTTTCCGCCAGAATCCGGGAAAACAGAGACCGCATAAAGACCGTATAGGCGCATAATTCGCCGCTATTTTCCTGACAATGAAGGGCAAATAAATAAAGATCCGCTAAACTTCTGAGGTCGATGAATTACTCCCGCCTGTTTCTGACCCTCACCGTTGCCGCCCTGACCAGCACCTCTGCGCTGGCCGCCACGTACACCGTCAAGAGCGGTGACACCCTGTCGTCCATCGCCCGGGCCACCGGCACGGACGCCGCCCAGCTGATGAGCCTGAACAAGCTGAGCAGCAGCACCATCCAGATCGGCCAGAAGCTCAACCTGGGCGGGGCCGCTGCCCCGAGCGCCACCAACTCCAGCACCCCCGCCGCCCGCAGCTCAGGCGGCGCTTTCATTCGCAGCGCCGCCACCCGCTTCCTGGGCATTCGCTACGCGCTGGGCGGCAACGGGGGCAACGCCATTGACTGCTCGGGCTACACGAGCAGCGTGTTCCGCCAGATGGGCATCTCGCTGCCCCGCACCGCCGCCGGGCAGTGGAAGGCCGGTCGACCGGTCAACCGGCGCGACCTGCAGGCGGGCGATCTGGTGTTCTTCAACACCGTGGGCCGCACCGCCAGCCATGTCGGCGTGTACCTGGGCGACGGCATGATGGCCAACGCCAACAGCTTTCACGGCAGGTCCATGATCGAGCCGCTGTTCAGCAACCCCTACTGGGCCAACCGCTATGACGGAGCGCGCCGCTTCCTGAACTGAGCACCAGCCGGAGAATTCAAACGACCTCAGCCCCTGCCCATACGGCAGGGGTTTTGAGTTATATGGCCCACCTACAAGCGGGCACAAACGAAGGCGGGAAAGAGCCCAGTTCCGGCCCTTCCCCGCCCCCCGCAGCCTGCGGTTACTGCCGGATAATCTGGGCGTCTTTGGGCAACTGCTTGAGAGAGGCGACGCTGAGACCCGAGTTCACCCGGTAGTTGCCCACATTCAGGTCTGCCAGGGCCTTGCCCGCACTGCTCACGATCTGGATGCGGGTGGGCCGCCAGCCCGCCTCGGTGATCCACACACGGGTCTTATCGGTGGTGCCGGACTTGGGCGTCGCCTCCAGCTGAAACAGGCGCTTGCCCGCCGTCCCGGAGGTGGAGAGCAGCTTGACGTCATACTGCGAGAGCAAGGAGGCCACGCTGCTGAGCTGCGTGAAATCCAGTCCGCCGAAGCCCGCGCCGTCCGCCGCCTTCTTGGCAGAGGTCACGGTGACTTGATTGGTCAGGTACAGGTACTGGCGGATCTCGTTCTTGTCGGCGACCACGATGTTGTCGGCCAGGGCGTCGGGCGCGTTGAACTGCAGCCGGGCGACGTTCTGGGCCGGAATGCTCTTGATGGTGAGGTCGATCTTCTGCGCGCTGGATTCCAGCGTGGCGTTGCCGCTGAGGCGAAAGGAGATGTCCTTGGCGGCCTTCTGCGCGGCGTCCACCTTGCCGATGATGTCCTGGGCGCTCTGGGCGCTGGCGAGGGAGGTCAGCAACACACCGCACGCGGCGGCGATCAGGGTCAGTTTCGGGGACTTGTTCACGCCTGGCAGTATCCTGTCCGGTCTCATGAGAAGGAGGCGCGGCGGCTGATGGCGGATTCACCCTCCGCCGGCGGGCGCTCAGGGCTGGGAGACGCTTTCCAGCGGCAGGCGGTAGGTCACGCGCGCCGCGTAGCCCAGGGTGTCGGCCCCGGTTCGCCCGCCGCCCAGGTTCAGGCCGAATTCGCCGGACCCCACGGGCAGCGTGGCCTCCACCCCGGTTCGCAGCGGGGCGCCGGACGTGCGCCACGGCTCGTAGGCCGCGTACAGCCGCAGCGTGCTGCCCGCCCCCAGCACATCTGGGGCTCCCACGCTGCCGGTGATCCCGAAGGTCCTGGGCCCCACCAGGGCGTCCAGCCCCAGGTTCAGGCCTGACTCGGCGGCGTACCCCACGCCCGCGGTGACGCCCAGCACGCCCTGGCCCGCGCGCACTCCCGCACGCCAGTTCAGCGTGCCCACCGGCTCGGTCTCGGGTTCGGTGGTCTCGGCCTCGGCGGGGTCATTTGCCGTGGAGTCAGATGCGGCGGCGCCGGTCCCCTCCTGCGGCGGCACGGGCCGGGTCAGGTCGCGGCGGCCCTCCACGCCGACAAAGCCCTGGGTCTGCACGCTCAGTTCGCCGCCCGCCACCAGAATCAGGCTCCGGCTCAGGCGGTAGCGGGCGCTGAGGTCAGCGCTCAGGCCACGGTCACGGGCATCGGGCGGGGTCAGGGCCCACACCGAGAGCGGGTCCGTGCTTGCCGCAGAGGTCGTGAACGCGCCCAGGCCCAGATTCAGGGCCACCGGCCCCACGGTGGCGGTCCCGCGCAGGTCCGCACGCACCCCGCCCCGCCACGCCAGCGCCACCGTTCCGTTCACGGTCGCGGCCCCCAGCGGCGGCAACGCCAGCCCCCGCGCGTAGCCCACCGTCGCCGCGCGCGTTGACAGCCCCGCCGAAATGCGCCCGCCCAGTGCCTCCAGGCCCGAGATACCCACCTGCGCGCCGCCTCCGCCCGCGATCCCAGCCGCGTAGGACACCCCGAACTCCACCGTGGCCGCGCCCGCTCCGCCCGCCAGGGCCAGCGCCAGGGCCGCCCCACGCCCCAACCTTCCCAATCGCCATTGGTTCATGCGCGAAGGGTAGCAGGGAGACCGGGGCAGGGACCTGAAGCACGCACAGGCAAGCGGCGAGGGGGGCGGGCACCATCCTGCCGGCCCGCAGCCGCTACCCTGAACCCATGCGCCTTCTTCCTGCCACCGCCCTCGCCGTACCGACCCTGACCGTCCTGGGACTGGCCGCGTGTGCGCCCGGTCCGCAGGTGCTGCAGGTGCCCGGAGTGGCCGTTCAGAGCGTGCGCCTGACCCGGCTGTCCCTGCCGGGCGGCCTCAGCGGCGCACCCGTAGCCGACGTGAGCATGACCCTGCGCGTGACCAATCCCAACCCGATTGCCCTGAAGATGACCAACATCTCTGCCACGCTGGTCATTGACGGCGCGGACGTGGGTCAGGCCAGTTTTCCGCGCGTGAACGTTCCCGCACGCGGATCAGCGGATCAGGACGCCGACCTGAGCATCCCGGTGACCCTGAACACCGCCGCCTCCTTCCTGAAAGTGGCGCGCGGCCAGCAGGTGTCCTACCGCCTGGACGGCACCTTCACGGCCGATTTCGGGCCGCTGGGCCTGAAGGAGTTCGGGCCGTTCACGCTGAGCCAGGGCCAGTGGAAGCAGCCGCCGGTCCTGCCGTTCTAGGCCGCCGCCTCTCCGCCCAGGCCGTACCCTGTGCCCATGCCCCTGTCCCCGGATTTCTATGACCCCCAGCGTGCCTGGGCCTACCGCCCGGCGCAGCCCCTGGCGGGTGCGCCCGGCGGGCCGCTGTCGGACCTGAGCTTCAGCGTCAAGGACCTGTACGGCGTGCCCGGCTGGCCCCTACATGCGAGCACCCGCGCGCCCGTGCCGGACCCGGGTGAGAGCGTGCTCGTGCGCCGCCTGCTGGACCTGGGCGCGTGTGCTGTGGGCAAAACGCACCTGCACGAGGTCGCGCTGGGCATCACCGGTATGAACGGCTTCGGCGGCACCGCCCACCCCCATGATCCGCAGCGGGTGGCGGGCGGCAGCAGCAGTGGGGCGGCCGTGAGCGTGGCGCTGAATCAGGTGGACTTTGCGCTGGGCACCGATACGGGCGGCAGCATCCGCGTTCCGGCGGCGTGGTGCGGCGTGGCCGGCTACAAGCCCACCCAGGGCCACCCGGACTGGAGCACGGGGGGGGTGTTGCCGCTGTCGTGGACCTGTGACCATGCCGGACCGCTGGCCCGCGAGGTGGCGACCCTGGCGCGGGTACACGGCGCACTGACCGGGCGGCCCATTGAACCCCAGGACTGGACCGGCGTGCGCGTGGGCCTGTGGCTGCCGGACGGCTGGACCGACCCGGCGGTGCGGGAAGCGACCCTGGCCTTCGCCGCCGGGCTGGCCGCGCGCGGGGCCGAGGTCTCCCCTGTGCAGCTTCCGGAAATGCTGGACGCCTACTCTCCCATCGTGCTCAGCGAGGCGGCGGCGGTTCACGCGGAGGCGCTGCGCGCGGAGGACCCCGGCTTCCTGCCCTTCACGCTGGGAGCGCTGCGCCAGGGAGCGGCGCTGACGCAGACCCAGGTCCAGCACGCCTTTGACCGCCGCGCCGAGTACCGCGCGCTGCTGGACGGCCTGCTGACGGCCTTTGATGTCCTCCTGGCCCCCGCCGTACCCACCCCGCCCCCGCTGAGCGGCCAGGACGAGGTGACCGTGGGCGGGGGCACGGTGGGTGGGGTCACCGTGTCCGAGGAGGTCATGCCGCTGCGCCGCGCCGTGCTGCGGCTGACGGCCCCCTTCAGCCTGCTGGGAACCCCCACCGTGTCGCTGCCCACCGCCACCCCCTTTGTGGGCGTGCAGCTGGTGGGGCGGCACGGCGAGGACGACCGCCTGCTGGGGCTGGGACTGGCCTGGGAAGGCTAGAGTGACGGACATGAAGCGCTCCTTGCTGCCACTGGCCGCCGTGCTGTCCGCGCTGCTCCTGACCCCCGCCGCCGGGGCCGCGCCCACCCCACTGAAATGGGGCGCCCTGACCGTGACGGTGACGCCGCGCCCGGCAGGAAACTTCGAGGCGCAGGCACGTGCCGTCGTCCGCAACGGTGCCCGCACGGTGCTGACCGTGACCGACTGGGACATTGAGGCGACGCTGCAGCCCATCCGGCCCGGCGGTCTGCCCGAACTGGTGCTGAGCGCGTTCTCGGGCGGAGCACACTGCTGCTTTACCCAGTATGTCTTCACGCAGGACGGCGGGCGGGTGGAGAATCTGGCTGTTTTTGACGCTGCCGACGACCCGGGCCGCTGGACCGACCTGAACGGCGACGGCACCCGAGAATTCGTGTGGGGCAGCAACACCCTGACGTATTACGACTGGTCCTTTGCCGAGAGTCCCTTTCCGCTGACCGTGCTGGGCTGGGACGGCGTGCGGCTTGCCGACCGGACCCGCGCCTATGCCTACGTGCCGGGCCAGGAGGCGGCCCGAGAGCTGAAGGTGGTGCTGGACGGTCTGGCGGAAGGTCAGGGAACGGACGCCCTGAAACCCCGTCTGTCGGGCTATTACGCGAACATGATCCTGGCGGGCCGGGGGGCCGAGGCCGAGCGGGTGCTGGCCGCCCAGGTCTTTGCGCGGGCTCCCGGTCTGCGGGCGTGGTTCACGGCCCACCGCACCGACCTGATCAACGCCACCTACGCCCAGCCCGAGGGCCGCGTGCGGGCGGTGAACAGCTCCAGCTATCCGGTCAGGGAACCCGACCAGCCGTGATCCGCAAGCTTCTGCCTCCGGGGCCGTCAGGACCGGCAGGCGACGTTCCCCGAATCCGGAGCAAGCGGGCTGTGTGGCTGCCGGTACTCGCGCTGACCGCCTGTGCCCCCGCCGTGCGGCCTCAGCCGGTTCAGGTCTGGGAGGGCTCGGCGCGTATCCTGCTCCGGACCCAGGACTACCGCCTGACCTTCACGGTTGACCCGGTCACGCACCTGCTCAGCGGCAGCCTGGACAACCGCAGCAGCGGGGACCGTTTTGAGGCGCGGGGCACGCTGCTGCCCGGACCCGACGGAGCCGAGCTGACCGCCCAGCTCACCGCCGGAGACTCTCCGCGGCTGAATGCCAGCGTCCTGGGATTTGGGGTCAGCGGCCTGTCCCCCAAGGCCGACGCGCTGCTGGGGGGCCGGGTGACCGGCGACCTGTTCACGGGCAGCCTGCGGGTGGGCGGCGTGCGCTACCCGCTGAACCTCAAGCGCGTGCAGTAACGGTCAGCGGGACTTCATGAGACGCCGGTACGCTCCAGTATGCGTTCAAACCGCCCGCTGGCCGCTGCCGCCGCCCTGCTGTTGCCCCCCGTCCTGAGCGGATGTGCCCTGGGGGCCTACCTCAGCCCGCTGACCCCGCTGGAACGCGCCGCCAACGGCACCTACGAAGGCATCGGCGTGGGCGGCACGGGCCGCGTGCCGTACCGCCTGACCCTGACCGTGCAGGAGCGCGAGGGCCGCGCCACCGGCGTTCTGGTGAACCTGGAAAGCCGCAAGGCCTACGCTGCCAGTGGCACCTTCAAACGCAGCGAGGCGGGCGGGGCGCTGGAACTCAACCTGTACGAGAACGGAGACCAGCACCGCGCCAACCTGCATGCCGTCCTGAACGGTCCCAAGATCAGCGGCGTGCTCAGGACCGTGGTGCTGGGCCGGGAACTGCTGGGCTACACGGTAGAACTCAACCGGGTGGAAACGGCTCCGGTCGCCGCTCCGGCGGCCCCTGTGTCCTCCACACCGTAGACGGGCTTCAGGAACCCCGGACTGAATCGGCCAGCACCTCACCCAGGACCCGCCGGGCCTCAGCAGCCCTGAGCGGGTCGGCGCCGGCTTCCGGTTCCCGGTGTTCCTCCAGGGTGATCAGCGCCTTCCACAGCGCCCAGCCCCGGCCCCGCGCCCAGGTGGCGGCGTCCAGCGGCAGGGCTGCGCGGAACACCTCCCGGCTCTCGCCCCAGAACAGCGTCCAGGCGGCCACCAGATCGCAGGCGGGGTCGCCCACCCCCGCACAGCCGAAGTCGATGACGGCGGCCAGCCGGTCTTCCCGGATGAGCAGGTTGCCCGCCGCGACGTCGCCGTGGAACCACACGGGCGGGCGCGGCCACGGTGTGTGCAGGGCCGCTTCCCAGACCGCCGTGGCCGCCCGGACACCCACCTCATCCGCCAGGGCGGTCAGGACCTGCCGAGTCTGCGCGTCATACACCTGCAGGGAGGCGCCGCGAAAGAAGCTGTGGGCGCCCGCCGGGGGCCCATCCGTGGCGTCCACCGCCTGCAGCGCTCCCAGGAACCGGCCCAGGTCGGCGGCGAGG
This sequence comes from Deinococcus aerophilus, assembly GCF_014647075.1. Classification (NCBI taxonomy): domain Bacteria; kingdom Thermotogati; phylum Deinococcota; class Deinococci; order Deinococcales; family Deinococcaceae; genus Deinococcus; species Deinococcus aerophilus. The sequence goes on from NZ_BMOM01000007.1 coordinate 76,504, forward strand.
CGTGGCAGGTCGGCGGTGCATGATGGGATCATGGTCTCGCCCTCCAGCCAGCGGTACACCGACCACGGCCAGGGATAGCCCTCGCCGGGACGACCCAACCCCAGCGGAACCGGGATGGGAAGCGGCAGATGCCCCGCGAGCACCGGCAGCCAGCGCTGCTCCTTGTCCACCTGCGGGGCGTAGGCCCCGGCGCTGGGCAGGCGCACGGTCATGGTGGACCCCAGATGAAAGGTCCGGTTGTCCCAGCCGCCGGAGGCCACCGGAGTCACGGGCAGATCGGCCCACTGCGGAAACTGCGCGGCGATCAGGCGCCGGACGAGGGCGGACGTGATCTCTGGCGGGTGGCCGGAGGGGTCAGTCATGGGCTGGACTTCCCGGCAGGCACACCGGGCACCGTGGAGACGTCCCGGACCACCCCGGCAGGCCCGGATGGTCAAACGGCGGGGACAAAGGCAACATACCCGGCCAGCGTAGCGGCCCCGCCACCCCCAGGGAATACGCCAGCTGGCCTGAGAGCACGCGGCGACACGCTAAACTCTCCTGTGGCCGCCGGGTCCAGACCCGGGCGACGCTGGAGCCAGCCCCGGAATCCCTCCGTCAGGCAGCGAGGAGAAACGAGATGAAAGCACACATGATCACCTACGGGTGTCAGATGAACGAGTACGACACGCACCTGGTCGAGTCTCAGCTGGTCAGCTTCGGCGCGGACCTGGTGGGCAGCATCGACGAGGCCGATTTCGTGCTGATCAACACCTGCGCGGTGCGCGGCAAGCCGGTGGACAAGGTCCGCAGCGTGCTGGGACAGCTGCGCAAGGTCAAGGCCACACGCCCGCTGGTGGTCGGCATGATGGGCTGCCTCGCGCAGCTGGAAGAGGGCCAGCAGATGGCCCGCAAGTTCGAGGTGGACGTGTTGCTGGGGCCGGGCAGCCTGCTGGACATCGGGGCGGCGCTGGAGAGCAACGAGCGCTTCTGGGGCCTGCAGTTCAAGGACGAACTGCACGCACACATTCCGCCGCCCCCCAGCGGCAAGCTGCAGGCGCACCTGACCATCATGCGCGGCTGCGACCACCACTGCACCTACTGCATCGTGCCCACCACACGCGGCCCCCAGGTCAGCCGCTCGCCCGACGACATCCTGCGCGAGCTGGACATGCAGCTGGCGGCGGGCGTGCAGGAAGTGACCCTGCTCGGCCAGAACGTGAATGCCTATGGCGTGGACGGAGGAGCGCGGCTGGCCGGGTACCCCAGCTTTGCCGATCTGCTGCGGCTGGTGGGGCGCAGCGGCGTGCGGCGCATCAAGTTCACGACCAGCCACCCCATGAACTTCACCGAGGACGTGGCCGCCGCCATGGCCGAGACGCCCGCCGTGTGCGAGTTCGTGCATCTGCCGGTGCAGAGCGGCAGCAGCCGGGTCCTGCGCCGCATGGCCCGCGAGTACACCCGCGAGAAGTACCTGGGCCACATCGCCGACATCAAAAAGCATCTGCCCAACGTGGTCCTGGCGACCGACATCATCGTGGGCTTCCCTGGCGAGACCGAGGAAGACTTTCAGGAAACGCTGAGCCTGTACGACGAGGTCGGCTACGACAGCGCCTACATGTTCATCTACAGCCCGCGCCCCGGCACGCCCAGCTACAAACACTTTGCCGACCTGCCCCGTGAGCTGAAGACCGAGAGGCTCCAGCGCCTGATCGTGAAGCAAAAGGAATGGAGCAACCGCAAGAACGCCGAGAAGGTCGGCACGGTGCAGGAAGTGCTGCTGCGCGGTGACGCCCACAGCGAGGGCTTTCTGGAAGGCCACACGCGCGGCAACCACCCCACCGTGGTGCCCAAGGCCATCGGCGCGGAGGGCGCGGGCATCTACCGCGTGCAGATTGGCCACGCCACGCCGCACATGCTCTACGGCCAGATCCTGGGCGCAGACGGTCAGCCGCTGCCCGAGGTCCCCCGGCTGGAGCCTCAGGCAGCGGCGCTGAGCAGTCCCCTGCAGATGGCATAGGAACCAGCACAGAAGCGTGGAGCGTGGGCCCCAGGTGCCACACGCTCCACGCTCTTTTACAGCCTCTGATCAAGATAGACGTCAGCGAATATCCACCTGAAACGGCGCAATGTTCACCTGAATGGTCCGGAAGCCGTCGCTGCCGGTGCCCTCCGAGGCCAGCTTGACGTTCACGCTGGCCTCGGCCTCCAGGGTGCGGGTGCCCAGTTGCAGCGGGAACTCCACCACCGCCGAGATGCGCTCGCCCACGCGCCACGGCAGCGGCGGCAGGTAAGAAGCCACACAGGTCTGGAACTGCCCGAACTTGATCTCGGGGCGGGTGGCCTCGGCAGCGTCTAGCACGTTTAATTTGAAGGGCCGGGGGCAGTCGTTCTTGAGCAGCAGATCGCGCGGGCCGGCGTTGACCAGCGAGACGGTCAGCAGCCGGCCATTGACGCTGACGGCGGAATTGATCTGGGTCTGGGGAACGGTGACGCGCGGCGCGCAGGAGGTCGCCGCCCCCAGCAGGCCCGCCAGCAGCAGAGGAAGAAGTCGGGACATGGACTCCAGGGTAGCAGCCCACCCGAAGAATGGGTGAAGCATGACTTTTGAACTCAGGTTCGGTAAATTTCGCCATCACCCACACGCCGGGCAGATGAGAGACAGTAGGAGCCATGAAGAAGCTAATGTTCGCGGCAATCGGTATGACGGGCATTCTGGCCAGCTGTGGTTCCTCCGGCTCCGCGCCGGACGGCAGCGGCAGCGCCCGCATCGTAGATCTGAGAACGGAATACGCCACCAGCCTGACGCCTACCGCGCAGTACGCCGGGTGTGACGTCATCACCAATCCCAGCGACCCGTCCCGCAAGTACTCCACGCAGGTCGTGGTGGAATTTGCCGCCGCAGGCTCGATCAACTCCGTGGATGTGCGGCTCAAGGGAACGAACACGAACACCTACGACAACAACTTCAACAAGAACGTCCCAGCCAGTAGCCTGAAGAAGCTGGCGAACGGCAACTACCGTGTTACGTTCGACGCCAACTCGGCGACCGGTGCCTTCCTGCCCAATAACCTGAACTCTCAGGGCATTGAGGTCACGCCTGTGGATCAGGACCCGCTGCCCGTGAAGGCCGTGACGGGTCAGAACAAAGTGGATGGGGGCTTCTATACCGAGCTGACAGTCAACACCGATACCGCCAGCTTCACCATCAACAGCCGGTTCCTGCGGGTCATTCCGGTCTACCGCTCCTGCACGTTGCAGACCGCCAACCCTCTCTCGCTGTAACCGTTTCCTACACTGCGCCGGGGCTACCGCTCCGGCGTTTTTCTTTGTGCCGTCCTCAGGTTTTCTGAAGGCGACAGTCACGCCCGCATCAGCTTCATACCGGAGAGTGAGCTGTATGAAAAGACTAATGATGGCGGCGGTGGGACTGACGGGCGTGCTGGCAAGCTGTGGCGTGGATGTGGTGGTGGACCCGGGAGTGGTGCCGGTCAGCAACCTCCAGCTCAAGAGCTACCAGAGCCAGTACACCTTGCCCACAGCCTATACCGATACCCAAACAGGGCAAACCTACGCGAAGGGTTCCTCAATCATCTGCGACAATCTGAATACTCGCCTGAGCGTGGACGTGACCTTCAACGGCACCATCAACCTTTTTGGGGCCCGTCTGGAAGGCCGCGACACAGGGACCACCAAGACCGTTTACTCGCAACCTCTGGGAAACACAACCTCCGGCAACCCTTCCACGTTTGAATTCGTGGTGGGACCGAACACCGCTCCCCTCAGCGTCAAGGCGGGCAAGCTGGGCGCACAGGCCATCGTGGTGACCCCTGTCAACACCTTTACCGTGAAGGGCGCAACCTTCGTGAGTGTGCAGGCCCAGAGCGCCGACGGCACGAACAGCAACCTCGTCAAGAGTGTGCAGGCCATTCCAGTCGCCGACTGCGGCATCTGAACCTCCATCCCTGCCCAGACCGCCCCCACACCGGGGCGGTTTTTCCTATGCCCTCTCCTACGCCACCAGCGGGTGCAGTTCGCCCACGCTGACCAGCGCGAGCCAGTGCAGGGCGCGGCTGGCACTGACGTACAGCAACCGGCGCTCGTACTCGGTGCTCTCGTCGTAGGTCTGGACGTTGGCGCTGCTGACGATGGCCGCGCTGAACTCCAGGCCCTTGGCGAGGCTGACCGGCAGCACCACCAGCCCACCCTTGAAGCGGTGTTCCTGCGTGGTGATGGGCTGGGCGTCGGTGTCGAAGTCGCGCAGTTGTTCGGCCAGCCGGTCGGCGTCCACGGCCCGGCGCGTAACGATGGCGATGTTGGTGTGGCCCGCCGCCTGCGCGTCCTTGACCGCCTGGGCAATCAACGGCAACTCGCCGTATGGGGCGTCCTCGGGCGCGGTGTACCGCTGAACCTCGGCACCGTCGCGGTCCACGCCCTGCACCTGCGCGGCGCGGTTGTAGGTGGCGGCAATCCGCGCACCGAGTTCGGTGATCTGGCGGGTGGAGCGGTAGGTGCGGCCCAGGGTCAGCACCTCGGCCCCCGGAAGCACGGCCCCCACCGCTTCCCAGTTGCTGGGACCCTTGTAGCCGTGCATCCCCTGGTTCAGGTCGCCCAGCGCGGTGAGGTGGCCGGGGCGGGTGGCGCGGCCCAGCAGGGCGTACAGCAGCGGCGAGTAGTCCTGCGCCTCGTCCAGCACCACATGGTCAAATGGTTCCAGGGTGCGCCCGTCCAGCCGCCCGATACCCCCGGTGAAGGCCTGCACCGCCAGCATCAGCGGCAGCTCGGTCACGTCGGCGTGGGCGCGGCGCGGGGTGGGAATGCCGCTCAGGGGGTCGGTGCCCAGCAGGGCAATCTCGCGCTCGGACAGGAGGCCGCTGGCCGCCAGGGACTCGGGGCTGGCCAGCAGACGGCGGGCCTCGGTCACGGGGGTGGTGCTCGCGAACACGCGCCCCAGCAGCGCCGTTACCGGCACCGAGAGCTGGCGCAGCACGCCCGCCTCCTCGTCGTCCGTCACGTTCAGCTGCGACAGCGCCTGGGCCTCGATGGCCCGCCGGAACCCGGCGCGGTAGCCGTCCAGCGGGTCGGCGGCGAACACGTCGCGCAGCATGGCGTGCAGCTGGGTGTCCGTGACCGTGAAGATCTGTGGGTCGCGGTGGCGCAGCGCCACCTCCTCGCGCAGGCCCTGACCACGCAGGGCGGCGTTATAGCGGTTCCACAGGTGGGTGCGGACCACGTCCAGCATGCGGGCGTCGCCCAGCAACTTGGCGCGCCGCCACGCCAGCGCCCGGCGGGTGTTGTCGTGGTCGGTAAGCAGCAGGGTCAGGGTGCGGTCGGTGACCTCCAGCTTTTCCAGGCCCAGCAACCCGGTGGCCCAGCCCTCGGGCGTGGTGACGGTCACGCCGCCGATGCCCAGTTCGGGCAGGATGCGCGCGGCGTAGGTGGCGAGCACACGGTTGGGCATCAGGACCATGCACGCCTCGGCCCGCGCCTGGTGGGGACCGCGCTCGGCATGGGTCATCCACGACAGCCGGTGAAAACCGATGGTCGTCTTGCCCGAGCCCGCCGCTCCCTGAATGATCACCGGCGTTCCGGCGGGATAGCGCATGGCGGTGTTCTGCTCGGGCTGCAGGGTCTCCACCACGTCACGCATCCCGGCAGTGCTGCCCTCCTCCAGGCGGCGCAGCAGCACCTCCTCGCGGCCCCCGGTGTCGCCGCCGCGCTCGTCGTCGTACAGGTCGGTGACGCGGTGCAGGGTCTTGGCCGCGATGTCCAGCTGACGCCGGCGCTTGATCACGCCCTGCCCGCCCCGGCGCGGAATCCAGCCCAGCGCGTCCGAGTAGAACAGGCTGCCCACCTCGCTGTCCCAGCCCACCACGCTGTGTGGCCCCTTGAGGTCGCGAAAGGCGTGCTTGCCCACGTACAGCGTCTGCTCGCGCCCACCCACCCGCACCTTCAGGCTGCCGAAGTACGGGTGGTGGACGTGCGGCGAGAGCATCGCGGCGTGTTCACCGGCCTCATCGCCTAGGATGATGCTCGTTTCCAGGTCCGCGCCCATCTGGCGGTCACGGTCCTCCCAGAAGTCGATCTGGCGCAACATGGCGTCCACGGTCCCCGTCAGGTGGGCGGCCTCGGATTCAAAGTCGGGATGGGAGTCGTGGACGGGCGGGCGGGTGGAGACGGGTGCAGACATCCCTCCCAGGATACCGGGTCAGGGATGACTGAAGCTTACCGGCTGGCAGCTTACCGGCTGGCGATCTTGGTGCGTTTTTCCAGCTGGTCCGTGAACAGGGTCAGGACCGTGGTCAGGGCCAGGTACACGACCGCCACGGTGGTGAGGACCGGGATGGGCTGAAAGCTCTCGGAACTGACGCGCGATCCGGCCAGGGTGAGTTCCAGCAGCGCGATGCTCGACGCCAGCGAGGAGTCCTTGAGCAGCGCCACGACATTGTTCACCAGCGGCGGCACCACGATGCGCAGCGCCTGGGGCAAGATCACGGTGGTCATGGTCTGGCCCCCGCTGAGGCCCAGGCTGCGCGCCGCCTCGCCCTGCCCGCGTGGAATGGCAAGAATCCCGGCGCGGATCACCTCGGCGTTGTAGGCCCCCACGTTCAGGGACAGCGCGATCACTGCCGACCAGAATTCGTTGAGCTGCAGGTTGATGCCCATCGCCCCCAGGATGCCCGGCAGCGCGTTGTATACGAACAGGATCTGCACGAGCAGCGGCGTGCCGCGCACCAGCCAGATGAAAAAGCTCGCCGGAGCGCGCACCAGCCACGACGTGCTGGACTTCTGGATACCGGCGATCATGCCGATCGCCAGCCCGATCAGGCCGCTGACCACCGTGAGCTGAAGGGTCATGCGCGCCCCCTCCACAAACAGGTCGGCGCGGGGGCCGATGGGGTCGGGCATCTGCCGCAGCACGGCGGTGATCACGAAGAACAGCGCCAAAAAGGCCACCACCGCGCCCACCAACCACAGGGCCAGCGGTCCTCCTGCCGGGGTGGGCCGGGCCGGTTTCGAAGCCGTCATACGCCTCGTCCGGGTCGAGCGTCACGGAGAATGTATGTCTGGCTGGTTTTCATTTGGTGGATGATGACACAACAGACCGTGGACTGTTCCGGGGAGCGCTCTGGGTTGCGGGGTGGCCGCCATCTCTGCAGTGCAACGGCAACGGAAGTCACCGCCCACCGACCGGTCTGCGGGGTGTCAACACCGTCTGGGCCGGCCGGCCGGCTGTCCGGCGACGGCTACCCCCCGGATTCCAGATGCATATCTTGACTTGCCCTGCATTCCACGCTATCTTTAAGAAATCAAAGGCGGCCTGCGGGTCGCCTTCTTCTTTTGCCATGTTCCCTGTTTCCCCGCGCTGAACCCTTCTGGCGCAAGACCTCAGGTCCAACCTCACGGCCCCCGCGCGGCAGCCCTGACCACAGATGGACTCAGTCAGGGCCAGCGCTTCAGATGCCCAGCACTGGATGCGGCCGGTACGGTTCTTCCAGTTGCTTCATGTCCTCGGACGAAAGGCGTACCGACAGTGCAGCAACCGCCTGTTCCAGATGCGGCATCTTGCTCGCCCCGATGATCGGCGCGCTCACACCCGGCTGAGCGAGCAACCACGCGGTCGCCACCTGGGCCGGGGTGACCTCTAAGCGCTCGGCTACCTGCGCGGCGCGGTCGGCGATCTCATAGTCGCCCTCGGTCTGGTACAGCCGGTCGGCGAAGGGATCGCTGCCTGCACGGGTGGTCCGCGCCTCCCCACCCCGGCGGTTGCCGGCCAGAAAGCCGCGGGCGAGCGGGCTCCACGGAATCACGCCAATCCCCTCCTCGCGGCACAGCGGCATCATCTCGCGCTCTTCCTCGCGGTAGACCAGGTTGTAATGGTTCTGCATGGACACGAAGCGGGTCCAGCCGCGCAGGTCGGCCAAGTACAGGCTGCGGGCGAATTGATACGCGAGCATGGAACTCGCCCCGATGTAGCGCACCATGCCCAGCTTGACCAGATCGTGCAGCGCCTCCAGGGTCTCTTCCAGCGGCGTCTCCGGATCGAAGCGGTGGATCTGATACAGGTCGATGTAATCGGTGCCCAGTCGTTTCAGACTCGCCTGCACCGCGTCCATGACGTGCTTGCGCGACAGGCCCCGGTCATTGGGACCCGGTCCCATCGCGTTAAAGACCTTGGTGGCGATGATGACCTGATCGCGCCGGGCAAAGTCCTTCAGGGCGCGGCCCACGACCTCCTCGCTGCGGCCCACGCTGTACATGTCGGCGGTATCAAAGAAGTTGATGCCGAGTTCCAGCGCCCGCTGGATAAAGGGGCGGCTCTCCTCCTCCCCGAGGACCCAGGGACGCCACTCCGGGTCACCGTAGGTCATGGTGCCCAGGGCGATGCGCGAGACCTTGAGACCGCTGTTGCCCAGCCGAACATAGTCCATGCCCGGAACTGTAGCCCTGGCCAGCACCCCGGGCGGTGAGGAGGGACTTGGACCGGCCTTCTGAGTTGCGCGCGGCAGGGGAATGGCAGCCCATACCCCCAGAGCGCCGGCCAACGCCTTTCTCCTGAACACGGCGGGAGCGAACGATTCCCGCCCCGCCACACGCAAAGCGGCACAACCTAAAAAAAAGAACCCCGTCTAGGACAGGATTCTCCATTTGGTGGCGATGCGCGGACTTGAACCGCGGACCTAACGATTATGAGTCGTTCGCTCTAACCAGCTGAGCTACATCGCCGGAGCGCTGTGCCTGAGGCACAGACTTAAAAAGTCGCCCCGCACTGCGGCGGGGCATCTGGTGGAGCTGAGGGGATTCGAACCCCTGACCTTCTGAATGCCATTCAGACGCGCTCCCAACTGCGCCACAGCCCCAGATTTCTTTCGCCTCTCTCAAGGCTCAGCTAGGTTAACAGCGGTCCCCCATCTTGTCAACGGGGGGCCGCCGGTCACCCCGATGCGGCCTGAAGAGACGCCAGATTGACGTAGCCCTCGATCAGGTGAATGATCACCGGATTGTGCGTGTGGACGCCGTGCGGGTCGCCCACCCCGCCCTCGACGATGAAGTGGGCGATCAGGGCCGCCTCTCCGTCACGGGCGAGCAAAAACGCCCGCTGCCCCTCGGCGGCGATGCCGGGCAGACCGGTAAGGTGGCTGCGGCGCAGCTCCACGCCTCGTGGGGTCAGGCGCTCGAGATGCTCGGCAAAGCTGGCCTCCCCGGCTATGTACAGGCTGTGCCGGGCATTCAGGGTCAGGTCCTCGCACAGGCTGCGGATGGCGGCCTCGCCGTACAGGTGGTACACCGCCTCGGGGGCGGGGTCGGGGGCCAGGCGCGAGAGGTCACGGTCCAGTGCCCCCAGCCGGTCGTCAAAGGAGCGGCGGGCGCGGGCCAGGTACTCGCGGGCGCTCAGGGGCGCGTATTCCAGCGGGTTCTGCCCCACCTTGGCGGCCAGCCCGCGGCCCTCCAGACGCTCCAGCGTTTCGTAGATCTTGGGACGGGGGATGCCCGCCTGCCGCGCCACACGGGCCGGAACGGCACGGCCCAGGGCGAGCAGCGCGGTATATGCGCGGGCTTCATATTCGGTCAGGCCCAACGCTTGCAGGTGAATCACGGCGCTCATCTGTTCGCCAGCATAAGGGATGGCGGGGGCACGGCGTCCGTGGCCCTCAGCCCTGCTTGCGCAGCAGGATGCTCTTGAGGTACAGGCTCTCGGGCACGCTCAGCAGGTGCGGGTGGTCGGCGGGCTGGTATGTGACGTCCACCACCTCTGCGTCGCAGTCGGCCTCGGCGGCGGCCACGCGGGCGGCGTCCAGCAGATCGTCCACCCGGATGTAGTGGGCGCAGGTGCTGATCAGCAGGTGGCCTTCCGGCGTGAGCATCCGCAGCGCGTGGGCCGCGCCCTGGGTGAAGATGCGCTTGGCACGCGGCACGTCGTCACGGCGCTTGGCCAGGGTGGGCGGGTCCAGCACGGCGGCCCCGAAACTGCGTTTCTCGCGCTCCAGGGCCGCGAGGACGTCCAGCGCGTCGCCCCAGCGCACGCCCACCTGCACGCCGTTGGTCCGCGCGGCCCCCTCCAGCGCCGCCAGCGCGGTCTGATCCTTGTCCACCGCCACGCTGTTCGCTCCGGCCCTGGCCGCGTGCAGGCTGAAACCCCCGGTGTACGAATACACGTCCAGAAAGCCCATGCCCGGGGTGACCAGAGACCGCATCAGGCGGCGGTTGTCGCGCTGATCCAGAAAGAAACCGGTCTTCTGGGCTTCCATGGGGGCAAAGTGCAGCGTCAGGTCATCTTCATGGAAGGTCACGCGCTCGGGGAGGTCGCCCCACAGCGGCCCGGTCTTCAGCTCCAGCCCCTCACGGCGGCGCTCGCCGGTGTCGCTGCGCTCGTAGGCACACGCCGCTCCCGTCTCCTCGCGCAGCGCCTTCAGAATCAAGTCGCGGTGGCGCTCGACGCCCGCGTTGCGCAGCTGTACGGCCAGCACCGCGCCGAACTGATCGGCAACCACGCCCGGCATGCCGTCGGCCTCGGCGTGCAGCACCCGCAGGGCGTCGGTGTTCAGGATGCGTCCGGCACGGCGTTTCAGGGCCGAGCGAACGCGGGCGCGGTAGAATTTCAGGTCAATGTCCTCGCGCTCCCAGGTCAGCAGCCGCAGTGGGGTCGCGCCCTCCGGGTTGAAGTAGCCGCGCGCGACGAACTGCCCGCCGGGGGCCTTGACATCCACGACCTCGCCCGGAGCGATGCCCGCGTCGGCGTCGGCGATGTCGCCGCTGTGGCCAAAGGGGTAGCGCCCGGCAATGCGCCGGACGGCGGCGGGCTGGAGGGTCACGCTGGCGGCCTTGCTCGTGGCCTTCTTGACAGGAACGGACTTCACGGCTCCAGGCTAGCGCAGGCGCAGGAACGGGCCTGTAACCCTGGTCGGCGGGTGCGTGGCCGCGGCAAGACCGCCCCCCCGGTTCAGGCAGATTGAGAGCGCCTCCCCCATTGCCCCCACCGGCCCCGCGTTACCCTGGGGCGTGCCCACAATCCGGCTGTTCCGTGTCCTTCCTGCGGCCCTGCTGCTCGCCCTCTCCATCGCGGGCGCGAGTCCGGCCAGCGAGCTGTTCCGGGCCGCGACCGAGCAGGTCACGCGCGAGTACTACGGCTGGTCCACGGCCGATCTGCGCGTCCTGAGCGAGAAGTACGGCGCCATGCTGCGCGTGAAGTGTGCGCCCGAGGGCGAGGCCTGCTCCTACGCCACCGGCCGCGAGGTCCTGGGCGACCTGTTCAAGGAATTCGGGGACGCCCACACCAATGTCCGTGATCCGGAGGGAGCCGAGCGGCTGCGCGAGGTCACGCAGGACTTGGCCGTGCAGCGCACCGGGGCGCGGGTGGTGCGGGTCGAGGGCGGGCTGCTCGTGGTGTCGGTGATGCCCGGCAGCCCGGCCGAGGAAGAAGGGCTGCGGGTCTTTGACCTGCTCACCACCGTGAACGGCGAGGCGGCGGGCAAGCGCGGCAGCGAGAACGCCCCGGTTGGCCCCGGCGAGTTCATCCGGCTGGAACGGGCCGCGCAGCCCATCCGCGTGAGCGTCATGCGGGCCGCCACCGTCCCGCTGAACCTGATCCTGAGCACCCGCCGCCTGCAGGCGCGCGACGTGCCCACGCTGGCCTGGGCCGGCATGGACGGCAAGGTGGCGGTGATCTCGTATCCGTCCTTCCTGTCGCAGGACGCCGCCGCACTCTTCCTGACGCGGGTGCGCGAGGCGATCTCGGGGGGGGCCAGGGGCCTGATCGTGGACCTGCGCTACAACGGCGGCGGCAGCCTGAACGAATGTGTGGCTGCCGCCAGCGTGTTCGCGCCGGTCGAGTACCGCTCGCAGACCCGCCGGGGTCAGGCGGTGGCCACCTACCGCTACACCGGCCTGAACGGGCAGTCGGGCCGTTTTCTGGACCGCCAGATCGCTCCGCCCGGCAGCGCGGTCTGGAAGGGCCCGTCCGCCATTCTGGTGGGACCGAACACCGCCTCGTGCGCCGAGGTCTTTACCTACTACGCCCGTCGGGCGGGCGCGGTCGCGGTGGGCGAACCGACCCGTGGGGTGGGCAACAGCGGCGTGGTGTTCGATGCGCTGCCCGACGGCGGCGTGGTCTCGGTGACGGTGCTGCGCGCCTTCAACGAGGCCGATCAGCCGCTGCCCGACCGCATCACGCCCGACGTGCTGGCCCCGACCGACCTGCGGGCGCTGACCGAGCAGGGCCGCGACCTGACCCTGGAAGCGGCGCTGGGCACGCTGGACCCCCGCTCGGCGGGGGGGCCGAGCGGGAGCGAACGCTGACGCGGACCCGACCGAACTTCAGCGGGCCCAGCGCCGCAGCAGGGTAACGAGCAAGGCCGGCGTGACATTGGTGTACTCCTGTCCGTCCACCCGCACCAGCGGGGCGTCCTCGGCACGGACGGCGGGGCCGCACTGCGACAGGGCCAGCTCCACGTTGCCGTCTGCCGTGACCATACCGGGACTGATCCGCAGGGCCGCCCAGACGGCGTCCAGCAGCGCCTCGCGCTGATCCACGGTGAGGTGTTCGTTGCAGATTTCCAGACGGGTGATGGGCATGGGCGCTCCTGGGGCGATGAGGGAAACGGGGGGCGGGTCCGGCCATGCTAACGGCTGGCCTGCTAACGGCTGGCCTGCTAACGGCTGGCCTGCTTCCGGCTGGCCGGCGCCCGGAGGACCCGTTCCAGATGACCCATTGCAAATGACCGGGGGGCGTATGCTCGGCGGCGTGACTGCGCCCGTTTCTTCACCCCCCACCGAACAGCAGACCCGGCAGGCGCTGCTGGGCGTTCTGATCACCATCTGCCTGTGGGGAGCCAACGTGGTGGTCCTCAAGGCCGTGCTGGGGGTGCTGAATCCCGAGACCACCAACACCGGGCGCATGCTCATCGCAGGAGCGGTGCTGATGACGCTGGCCGTGCGCGCCCACGGCTGGCCGCGCTGGAACGCGCGGACCTGGTTCACGGTGGCCGGTGTGGGGCTGCTGGGCAACACGCTGTTTCAGGCGACCTTTCTGACCGGCATCCGGCTGAATCCGGCGGGGGTGGCGGGACTGGTCAACGGACTGGTGCCGGTGCTGGTGTTGCCACTGGGCCTGCTGCTGGGCCAGCGCTTTACCCGCCGTCAGGGGCTGGGGGTGGGCGTGGCGTTTGCCGGACTGCTGGGCCTGCTGCTGCTCACCCGTGCGCCGGGGGTGGCCGTTACGCCTGCGGGGCTGCTGTGGCTGGTGGGCGCCGCCGTGATCTGGGCGCTGTACACGCTGTTCAACCGTCCGCTGTCGGCGCGGCTGGGGGCCCTGCCCTTCGTGGCCTTCAGTCTGGTGCTGGGTAGTGTGCCGTACCTGCTGTACGCGCTGCCGCACCTGCAGTTGGGCACAGAGGCGGGCACGGGCGCGCCGCTGCTCGCGTGGGTGGGCGTGCTGTTCAGCGCCCTGGGGGCCAATGTGGTGGCCTACTTAGCCTGGGCACGCGGCGCACAGGTGCTGGGAGCGGCCCGCACCAGCGTGTGGCAGGCGCTGGCCCCGGTGGTGGCGCTGGTCCTGAGCGCCGCGTTGCTGCACGAGCGGCTGCCGCCCAGTGTCTGGGGTGTCGCCGGGATCATTCTCGCCGGAGGAACGCTGGCGAACTGGCCGAAAACGGACCGGAGCGCCCGGGAGACAGAGCAGGACGCCCTCACGGGGAAGGCGTCCTGAATTTCGGTCTGAAGGTATCGGGCCCGGGGGTGCGGTCGGCTCAGTTTGCGTCCGGCTGACGGCCCGACCCGTGCAGTTCCACCGCTCGGCCCCTGCGCGCCCGCAGGTTCAGCAGTTCCACGCCGATGGCGAAGCCCATGGCGAAGTACGTGTAGCCCTTGGGAATCTTGAAGCCCAGGCCGTCGGCAATCAGGTTCACGCCGATCAGAAGCAAGAAGGCCAGCGCCAGCATCTTGACCGTGGGGTGCGCCTGCACAAAGTCCCCGATGGGCCGCGCGGCGACCAGCATGATCAGCACGGTCAGGACCACGGCGCTGACCATCACACCAATGTCGTCGGCCATGCCCACCGCCGTGATCACTGAATCCAGGCTGAAGACGATGTCGAGCACCATGATCTGCGCGATGATCGCCGCGAAGCTCGCCGACACCGCGCCTCCCACCCCCACTTCGTGTGAGCCGGGGCCTTCGAGCTGCTCGTGCATCTCCCTGACGGCCTTGTACAGCAGGAACAGCCCGCCGAACAGCAGGATCAGGTCGCGCCCCGAAAACCCCATGCCGAACACCCGCAACACATCATCTTGCAGGCGGTAGATGACGGCGATGGAGAACAGCAGCGCCAGCCGCATCAGCATGGCCCCGAGCAGACCCACGGTGCGTGCCCGCTGCCGCTGCTCAGGGGGCAGTTTGGCCGCCAGAATAGAAATAAAGATCACGTTGTCAATGCCCAGCACAATTTCCAGCATCAACAGGGTGGCAAAGGCGAGCCACGCTTCGGGCTGGGTCACCCAGCCAAACAGACTTTCCATGACAGGTCAGTACCTCACGGGTCCAGAGAAGCGCGAACAGGAACCGCGCTGGCAACCAGTCGTGTGTGTCACGAGGCACGCCCCTGACGGCGTGTTATGCGTCATGGTCCGTGAGAAACAGACCACCGTTCATGCCGCCTGGATGAAGGGCCTTTAGGTTTGACACCGCACGCCGCACACCACCCGCCATCCCCGGCCGCCCGAAATGGCCCTCAGCGCGGCCTGGCGCCGTCCAGATACACCGAGAGCAGCGCCCGCGCCGTGCCCTGCGGATCGGCGGGCGGCGTGCCCGTCACCAGCGGGTAGATCAGGGCCAGGAACGCGCGGGTCAGGACCGGTGGCGGCAGGTCGGCGCGCAGCTCGCCGCGGGCGGCGGCGGCCTCGAACAGGGCGCTGAGCCCGCCCATCCACACACGGCGGTACTCGGTCTCGAAACTGCGGCGGCGTTCGGGCGAGACATGCCGCAACTCCGAGGCCAGCTGCAATCCCAGGCGCTGCTCGGGGGCACTGTCCACCAGCTCGCTGACAAGCGTATCCAGCTGCGCCGAGAGGCCGCTCTGGGCCGCGGCGTGTTCGATCAGGCGGGCCAGCCCGGCCAGCGCGCCGTCGAGCATCGCCAGAAACAGCGATTCCTT
Source organism: Deinococcus aerophilus (assembly GCF_014647075.1). NCBI lineage: Bacteria > Thermotogati > Deinococcota > Deinococci > Deinococcales > Deinococcaceae > Deinococcus > Deinococcus aerophilus. Next base: position 91,631 of record NZ_BMOM01000007.1, read on the forward strand.
GTCGGCGTAGTGGTGGTACAGCGCGGGCTTGGTCACGCCCACCGCCTCGGCGACCTCGCGCATGGACACGCCGTGGTACCCGCTTGCCACGAACAGCCGAGCCGCCTCCTGCCCGATGCGGGCGCGGGTGGTTTCGGGCAACGGGGCAGAAGCGGAGCTGGAGGGCACGGTCACGCCTTTCATGATACCCGCAGACCCGTATACCCCCATTGTCAGCCCGGCCCACCTTTCCGTCCGCAGGGTCCGGGGTTTACCATACGCACGAAGACACAACCCAGTTGTGGGCCAGACCCCGGCCTGCCCTCCTCCATCTCTCCTCCCCTTTCAGGAGCCTGTATGCGTCAAATCCTGCTGCCCGCCGCCGCGCTGTCCCTCACCCTGATGGCCTGTGGTCAGACGCCCCCTCAGGCCGTCACGGCCCCCGCCGCCTACGCCCAGCGCCCGGAACTGCAGGACGCGGGCAGCCAGGCCATCCTGCAGCGCTACGGCAACGATCCGGGCCTGCTCGCCGCCCTGCAGGAAGCCTACGGCGAGCGTCCCGGCACCCTGACGCTGCCCGCCGCACCCGCCATCACGGGTCTGGACCTGAACAGCGACCGGCTGGCGTATGTCAAGCGCACCGGCTGGGGAACCGTGGGCAATTACAATGCCCAGTACGCGGCCTACGCCTTTACCGGCCAGCCGTATCCGGGCCTGGACTGGACCCGCGACGGCTGCAGCGCCCCCGACGGCCTGGGCCTGGGCTACCGCGAGGACTTCAGGCCCGCGTGCAATGTTCACGACTTCGGCTACCGCAACCTCAAGGTGTACGAGCGGACCAGCGCCAACCGCAAGACCACCGACGAGGCCTTCTACACCAACATGAAGAGCATCTGCGCGGCCAAGAGTTGGTACAAGCGTCCGGCGTGTTACAGCGCCGCCTATGCGTACTACCAGGGAGTCCGGGTCGGGGGTGACGACAGCTTCTAGACGGTCAGCCCACCGAGACGCCGCTCAGAGTTCCATTGCCCACACGTCCTGCGGCGTCTCGCGGCGGCGGATCAGCGTCCAGTCGCTGCCGTCCCACAGCGCCTCGGCGGGGCGGGAGCGCGTGAGGTAGCTGCTGCTCATGGCCGCCCCGTAGGCCCCGGCCTCGCCGATGGCGAGCAGGTCACCGCGCTGCGGGGCAGGCAGCGGCACATCGCGGGCAAGCACGTCGCCACTTTCGCAGGCGGGGCCGGCAAGATCCCAGAGGCCGACCTCGCCTGCTGCCTCATCCACAGCCGCCTTACCGACAGCGGTCACCGGATGAACCGCGCCGTACAGCATCGGCCGCATCAGTTCGGTCATGCCTGCGTCCACCAGACAGAAGTCACGCCCGGTGCGCTTGGTCCCCACCACCCGCGTGAGCAGCGTGCCGGCCCGCGCGACGAGGTAACGGCCCGGCTCGACCCACAGCTGCGCTCCGAAAGCGTGGGCGGCGGCCCAGGCCTCGCGGGCGATGCCCGGCAGATCGGCGTCCAGCCCCCAGCCGCCGCCCGCGTCCAGCACGGCCAGCGGACCGGTGTGGGGACGCAGCTCGGCGAGCCGCCCGAAGGCCGCCGTGAAGTCGTGGGCGTCGCGGATCGCGCTGCCGATGTGAACATGCAGGCCAAGCGGGGTGTGCCCGGCCGCACGCAGGGCGTCCAGCAGCGGCGGCACCTGCTCGGGCGTCACCCCGAACTTGCTGTTCGCCGCGCCGGTTGCGAGGTGGTCGTGGGTGCTGACCGCCAGGGCCGGATTCACCCGCACGAGCACCCGTGACCCGGGGGGCAGCAGTGGGGCCTCCCCGGCGCGGTCCACGATGAAGGTGGCCCCCAGCCGCCCGCCCGCCGCGTATTCCGCGTCCGACTTGGCCGGCCCGTTGACCAGCAGGGCGTCGCCTGCCGCCCCCACGTGTTCGGCGCGGGCAATTTCGCCGGGACTGACGCACTCGAAGCCCACCCCGGCCGCAAACAGACGGCGCAGCACGCTCAGGTTGGGGTTCGCCTTCATGGCGTAGTACACCCGTGCGTCTCCGAAGGCGGCCTGCACCCGCGCCACGGCGGCGTCCAGTTCGGCGGCGTTGTAGACGTACAGCGGTGTGCCGAAGCGCCCGGCAGCGTCGTGCAGCGCGGCGGCGGGAATGCGGGCGACAGACGGGGTCCGGGCGGCAGGAGACAGGGAGGCGCTCACGGCTGCGAGTGTAGAGGCTGGGGCGGCCTAAGGCATCCTCCTCAGCTCCGGGCCTGTGCCCTTTCCCGGAGCCCCCGGAAGGTGTCCCGGAGCAGCCGGGCCGCTTCTCCGGCGCGGACGCCGCCCGTGACCGCGGGCGCGTGGCCCCAGCGGTGGCCCAGCAGATCGCTGACCCCGCCCAGCGCCCCCGCTTTCGGGTTGGCGGCGCCGTAGACCACGGCACCCACCCGCGCTTCCAGCGCCGCGCCCAGACACATCGGACAGGGTTCCAGCGTGACCACCAGCGTGCAGTCTCCCAGGTACGGCGTGCCCAGCGTGACCGCCGCCTCCCTCAGCGCGGCGAGTTCGGCGTGGCGGGTCATGTCCCCGTCGGCGCGCGAGGTGTTGCGACCGCGCCCCACCACCGCGCCGTCCGGCCCCAGCACCACCGCTCCCACCGGCACCTCTCCTTCCTGCGCCGACAGGCGGGCCAGGGTCAGCGCCTCGCCCATCGCCGTGTGCCAGGGCCCGGGCGCCGCACCCACCGTTTCCCGTGCCCCGACCGCCCAGACCGCTGGATTCAGGCCCACCCACTGCACCCCGTCACCGGACACGAGCAGCGGCACGGCGTCGCGCACGCCCCGCGGCACCTTCAGGTCGGTCAGAACGTCGCTGAGCTTGCGCGTTCCCCCCGGCAGCCGGATGCGGTCTCCCGGCATGCGCTGGCGCCGGTGCCAGCCGGGTGGCAGCGCAAACTCAGCTTCGGCGGCGGGTGATGTGGCCTGGCTGTCCCCCAGGTCCAGCCGACCCGCCGTCACGGTCACGTCGCGCGCGCCGGGCAGGGTAAGGTGCGCGGTCTGGCCGTCCGCCAGCGCCCGCGCGAGCCCCTGCAGGTGGCTGGTATGGAATTCCAGCCCGGCGGCCTGCAGTTGCCGGCGCACCCAGCGGCGCAGCACCGCCTCCGGCTGTCCCCGCAGGGGCGCGTGGAGGGTCAGGCGGGCAGCCAGGGCCTCCAGCGCGGCGTCATCCTCGGCTCCGTGGTGGGCCAGCCGGGCGAGCGCGGCCTCGACCCCCGGAAAGCGGGCGCTCAGGACCGGCATCACCTCACGGCGCAGCCACGCGCGGGTAAAACGCGGGTCGGCGTTGGAGGCGTCCTCGCGCCAGCCCTGGCCCAGGTCGCGCAAAAAGGCCTCGACCTCCGGGCGCGCCACGGCCAGCCATGGGCGCTGGACCCGGCCCCGGACCGACGGAATCCCCTGGATCACGCCCTCGCCGCGCAGCACCTCCATCAGCACCGTCTCGGCCTGATCGCGGCGGGTGTGGGCAGTCAGGACCGCCGTGGCCGCGTGCTCGCGGGCCACGCGGCCCAGCAGGTCGTAGCGCACCCGGCGGGCGGCGTCTTCCAGATTCCAGCCGCGCCGCGCGGCCACCACCCCCACATCCACCCGCGCCCCGTGGTAGGGAACTTCCAGGGCCCCGGCCAGCGCGGCGACCCACCCGGCATCCTCGGCCGACTCGGGACGCAGGGCGTGGTCCAGATGAACGGCCACCGGACGTGCTCCGGCAAGCAGCAGGCCCCGCAACAGCGCCACCGAGTCCGCGCCGCCCGAGACGCCCAGCACCACCACCTGTCCCGCGTAGGGCGCGAGGAAACGAATCAACGGCGACACGGCCCCAGTTTACGGCCCCGGTTTGCGGTCGCCAGTACAATGGAGCGCATGTTTCTCCGCGCCGGACAGCCGGCCCCCGACTTCGAGAGCCGCAGCGACGACGGGCGCATGGTCCGCCTGCGTGACCTGCGTGGCCGGTGGGTGGTGCTGTCGTTCTACCCTCGGGCCGCTTCCCCGGGCTGCTCGGTTCAGGCCCAGGGACTGGAGGCCGCGCTGCCGGAGTTCACGCGGCTGGGCGCACAGGTGGTCGGCGTCAGCGGCGATACCGAGGCGCGGCAGGCCAGCTTCCGCGAGCGCTGCGGGCTGTCGTATCCCCTGCTGCCCGACGGAACGCGCCGGATCTCGCGGGCCTACGGGGTGCCGGGCGGCCTGGGAGCGTGGCTGGGCCTGAGTGCGCGCGTTACTTTTCTGATCGATCCCCAGGGCACGCTGGCCCATATCCACCGCGGCGCCGATCCCGCCACCCACGCTGCGGCGGCACTGAACGAATTGCGTCGGCGCAGCGGGGCCGGGCAGTCCTAGCCCCCCCTCAAAAAACGCAGCGTCTGGCTGTACAGCATGTCGGTGGTCTCCAGGCTGGTGAAGTTGTGGGTGCCGCCGGGAATGGCCACCGCGTCACAGCCCAGCGCCGCCGCATACCGCACGCCCCACTCGGGCGGACAGACCACGTCGGCGTCGCCGTGCAGCACATGGGCCACCCCGCCCCAGGCGGCGGCGGCCTCCAGCGGACGCAGCCGGGGCAGTTCCTGCAAGAAGGCGCGGCCCACCGGCCAGCCGTCCGCGTCGGTCACGCCGGGGGGCAACAGGCCGCCGCGCATCAGCGGCAACCACGCCTCGGCCAGGGCCGGGGCCCACAGCAGCAGCCGGTGGGCCCGCACGTCCCGGGCGGCCAGCGCCGCCACCATGCCTCCCATGCTGTACCCCAGCAGCATCACCCGTTCGGGGTCCACGCCCGGCTGGCGGCGCAGGTAGGCGCAGGCGGCGGCGGTGTCCTCGACCTCGCGGGTCACCGTCATCTCCTCGAATTCCCCCTGCGAGTCGCCGCTGCCCCGGCAGTCAAAGCGCAGGCTGGCGATGCCCCGGGCCGCGAGCAGCCGCGACAGCCGCACGAACAGGCGGTGGTGCTCGCTGCGGTTGCCAGTAAAGCCGTGAACCAGCACCACCGAGGGCCAGCCGGATTCCGGCGCGGGCGTATCGGGCGTATGCAGCATGCCGTACAGCCGCTGCCCCTCCACGCTGAACTGCGCAAACTGTTCCATGCGCCGATTGTGCCATCCCCGGTCCTGTTGCCGCCCGTCTCGCCCCCAGTCCTTCGCCGGCTGGTCCACCGGCCCAAGGGTCAACAAAGGGTAAATCCGCTCTCATCTGGCTGTGACAAGCCTGTGACGGCAGAGGGGCTAAACTACATTCATAGCGCACAACTCAGATGCGAACCGAGTGAAGTTCGCAGCGCGACGGGGCGGATCAAAATCGATTCAGCCTCGTCTTTATTGCGCCCAGTGGCCGTGGAGCGTGGCCTGTAGGCGGCGTCGCCGTCCCCGCCTTTCGCGGCCCCGTATGCTGCGCCCATGAGCAAAGACACCACCGCAACCATGCAGGGCCGCACGGTCCTGATCACCGGGGCCACCGGAGGCATCGGGCGAATCACGGCGCGCGACCTGGCCCGCCGGGGCGCACAGGTCACCATCGTGGGCCGGGACCTCGACAGAACCCTGCGCGTCGCCGCAGAGATCGGGGCGGCCGGTACGCTGATCGCCGACCTGTCCGAACCGGCGCAGGTCCGGCGGGCCGCCGCGGAGTTCCGCGACCGCGCCGGAGCACTGGATGTCCTGATCAACAACGCCGGGGCGATGTACAGCACGCGCCAGGAAAACCGCGGCGGTACCGAGATGACCTGGGCCCTCAATCACCTCGCCCCCTTTCTGCTGACCCGGGAGCTGCTGCCCCTGCTGCGCCGGGGAGAGGCCCCCCGGGTCGTGACGGTGGCCTCGGGCGCCCACGCCATGGGCCGCATTCATTTTGATGATCCGGAATTCCGCCGGGGATACAGCGGCTGGGCCGCCTATGCCCAGAGCAAACTGGCCAACGTCCTGTTTGCCCGCGAACTTGCCCGGCGCGAACCGGGGCTGCAGAGCAACAGCCTGCACCCCGGCATGGTTGCCACCGGGTTTGCCCACAACAACGGCGGCCTGACCAGCCGGCTGTACGGAGTGGTGGACCGCTTTGCCATCACGCCCGAACAGGGCGCCCAGACCAGCGTGCATCTGGCGGCGGACGACATCCGGGTCTCGGGGCGCTACTTTGCCGAATCGCGCGAGACGGCCCCCGCTCCGCAGGCCCTTGATGACGGCGCGGCGTTGCGGCTGTGGCAGCTGAGCGAGGCGTATCTGGAGCAGGATGCCCCGGACCGCGAGGAGGCCACCGTGTCGCTGCCCGACCCCAGCGGGGAGCGCCCCTACCCCGAGCGGATGTAACCCGTCTTCAGGAAACTGCCGATCATGGGTTCTAAATCGTGCAGCGCGGCGTCCGAACGCATGGCGTACTCGGCGGGCGTCAGCTGCTCGCCCAGGGCCCGCAGGAAGCCCAGGCCCACCGCTCCGTATTCACTGCGGAAGCCCTGGTAGACGCTGGTAATGGCGTTCATGGCGTCCTTGCCGCGCAGGGTCAGGGTATAGTGGCGGTGCGCCCAGCCGGCCAGACTGCGCGGCAGAATCAGGGTCTGGGGGCGCAGCGGAGCCGGAAACGCTCCCTCGTAGGGCAGACCGGCAGGCAGGGTCGCCACGATCTCTCCGCGCAGGTAGAAGATGGCCCCGGTCGGCCGGGCATGCAGGCCGGTGAAATCCTCGGTCAGGTTGAACTTCCACGCGCGCGAACCGATTCCGCTCAGCAGGTGGGCGTGGGCCGCCGGCAACGGATGCGCACTCAGGGAAGCTCCCTGCTCGTAGAGGTTGAGCAGTTCACCCAGGGCCTGTTCCCCGGTGGCGCTGCCGGCGGCGGCCGTCACGGTGCGGCCCTCGAACAGCAGCACATAGGCGCTCTGGTCCCCAAGCTGGGCGTGCAGGTAGCCGTACCACGAGTGCTCGTGCAGATACTTGAAAAAAGCGTGCAGGTCGCAGAAGCTCTCGTTCAGGCCGGCGTGCGTGGCCGGAGAGTGGGGCAGAAAGCGGGCCAGGAAGGGCGCGGCTCCCGGAAACATGGGGCTGAGGACCGGAATCAGCTCCGCAAGGTCGTCGCTGCCCCGGGTATCGCTGTGGGCTTCTCCGCCGCGTTCAGCGTCCGGGTCGGGTCCCACGCCGCCTGCGGTCGCGCGGGCCACGGTGGTCGGCACCGGGTCCGGTGGGGCCACCGTGTCCTGCGGAGCAGCGGTGACGTCCGGCCCGGCGGCGGGCGGCGGAGCCGGCGGACGGCGCAACTCGTCGCTCACAGACCCTCCACGAGTTCCGGAACTCCGGCAACCGGATTCTCCTGTGCCGCCAGGGTTCCGGAATCCTCCACAAGCTGCAGGTGGCGGCGAAACCGCCGGGCATTCTCGATGTAGCGCGTGGCGTTGCCGCCCACCTGCACCGAGCGGATGACGCGGGCCGGCACGCCCACGGCCAGCATGCCGTCGGGGACATGGGCACCCTCGGGCAGCACGGCGCCCGCTCCCAGCACGGCCCCGGCACCCAGACTGGACCCGCTGAGCATCACCGCTCCCATGCCCACCAGACTGCCCGGCCCGCAACTGGCCCCGTGGACAATGGCACGGTGGCCCACCGTGACCTCCTCCTCCAGCGTGCACGGCCAGCCCTCGTCGGTGTGCAGCACCGCGCCGTCTTGCACGTTGCTGCCGCGCCCGATGGTGATGGCCTCCAGATCGCCGCGCAGCACGGCACCAAACCACACGCTGGCCTGGGCCGCCACCTGCACCCGGCCAATCAGCTCGGCGCTGGGCGCGATAAAGGCCGTGGCATGAATTTCAGGAACATGCCCCTCTAGGGCGTAGCGCGCCATGACATCCTCCGTGGGCTGCGGTGACCACCAGCCCCCGGAACTTGGGGAAGCCGGAGCGGACGCTGGCGAAAACACCTCAGCGGGTTTAACCCTGATGAACTGGGCCCCAGCGTAGCATGCGTCCCCGTGGGCATCACACCCGGTTGACCTGTCCATCCCCCCGGCCCGCACAACGCCGGTCCCGGCACCGAACTTCGCAGGCCGAGCTTTCAGGACAAGTTCCCAGACTGGTTCCCGATTCACCGGAGGTCCGCGGAGCACCAGGCCAAGTCAACCGAGTTCAAAAAGATCAGAAACCCCCTGCCAGACGTCTATCCGGCCTTTAGAATCCGGGGGCATCCAGCAAATACGAACACAGCATGCTCCGGATATGCGATACTGCATGAGTCTCCAGCCTCGCGCCATATTGCGGTGTCAGCCCAGAGGGCGGTCAACCGGTGCAGCGGACTTAGAGATGCAAGGAGAGTTATGGCTCAAGGTCGAGTAAAGTGGTTTAACGTCGAGAAAGGTTACGGCTTCATCGAGCATCCCGGCAACCCCGACGTGTTCGTGCACTACAGCGCCATTCAGAGCGGCGGTTTCCGCAAGCTGAACGAAGGCGATGAAGTCGAGTTCGAAGTCGAGGCCGGACAGGGCAACAAAGGCCCCCAGGCCAAGAATGTCGTTGTGACCAACGCCGCTCCCGCTCCTATGGGCGGCAGCACCGGCGGCATGGGCGGCGGCAACCGTGGTGGCGGCAGCCGCTGGTAAATCTGAGGCCCCGCTCTTGTAGACGGGAACCTGAGATTTAAGTTCATCCAACATCATCTTCTCTTGGCGGGCGCTTTCGGGCGTCCGCTTTCCGTTGTGCGTGTGGCGTCCTCCTGCCCACCGTGCCCGCAGCGGGCGGGGACGCTAGCCTGCGCGTATGTCCGCGCCCCTGAAGTTCGCCGTTCTCTCTACCAGTCTCGATCCTGACAGCCGCAGCGTGTGGCTGTGTGAACTGGCCGCCCGGCACCTGCAGGACGCGGGCCACACGGTCACCCACCTGGACCTGCGGCACACCCCGCTGCCCCCCTTCGACAACGCCAGTTGCTACGCCCACCCGAATGCCGAGGTCTACCACCGGGCCATCCGCGAGGCCGACGGTGTGCTGCTGGGCGTGCCGGTCTACAACTGGGGCCTGGGCTCGGGCGCGCGGACACTGGTGGAACTCACCGGCAGTTCGGACACCGAGCGCGGCCTGCACGGCGCGTGGTTTGACCAACCGGTGACGTTTCTGGTCTCGGGTGGGCTGGACCACGGCTACCTCAGCCACGGAGCCTTCGCGCTGGGCCTGATGTACGACTTTCGCTGCGTGATCAACCCGCATTTCGTGTACGCGACCTCGGCGCACTGGGAAGCGCCGGGCGTGCCGGGCAGATGGCTCTCGGAGCGGCTGGCGCGCACGGTGGACCGGACGGTGGACCTCTCGCAGCGGCTGCGGGGGCGCGATTACCACAGCGTCTGGGAACTGTGAGCGCCCCGGCCGAGAAACCGCGGGTGGTTCTGGAACATCCCGACTTCTACGTGGTCCACAAACCGGCGCTGTGGCTGACGCACCGGGTCCGGGCAGGAGCGCGGGCCGAGGTGCCCGATGTCCTGGGCTTCATGATCCGGGAGACCGGCGAGCCGTCCCTCGCCCCCCCGCACCGCCTGGACCGCGAGACCAGCGGCGCACAGGTCCTGTCGCGTGACACCGACGCCGCCCGGCGCTTTTTCACCCTGTTCAAGACCCATCTGGTGGGCAAGACCTATCTGGCCATCGTGCGCGGCACCCCGGACTGGGACCGGCGTACCGTGGACGCCCCGCTGGGCGACCTGGGTCTGGGCGGCGCGAACCGCGTGCTCATCCGGCAGGCCGTCGTTCCAGACGGGCGCCCTGCTGTGACCGACTTCCGGGTACTGGAGCGGCGGGCCGGGCACGCCCTGATCCAGGCGTATCCCCGTTCGGGTCGCCTGCACCAGATCCGCGCGCACCTGTTTCACCTGGGCCTGCCGATGGTGGGCGACAAGATCTATGGCGCCGACCCCGACGCTTTCCTGGACTTTATGGAAACAGGCCAGACCCCCGAACTGACTGCCCGACTGGGCCTGCCGCGACAGGCGCTGCACGCCGCCCGCATCGCCTTTCCCTGGGCCGGGGCACAGGTGGTGGCCGAGGTGGACCTGCCCGGAGACCTGCGGGGGTACTGGGACGGGCTGGGGTAGACGCCTGGAGGGCGGGCACCCAACGAGCTCCGAACACCCAGAGGGACCCCACGGCCCCTCTTCCGGCGTCCCCACCCCAGTGCTGCTTTTCACCCTTGCCTTTTTTCTAAACCCGACTAAACTGATCGGGTATGGGAAGTATCATATTGGAGAGCGCGTGAACAGCGGCACCCTGGATCGCCTGCGCCCGGGTGAGAGTGCCCATGTGGTGGGGCTGGACCCGGCCCATCCGCTGCGCCGCCGCCTGCTGGAACTGGGCTTTGTGCGCGGAGCGCGGGTGACGGTGGTGCGCCGCGCCCCGCTGGGCGATCCCCTGGAAATCCGGGTGAACGGCACCGATCTGGCGCTGCGCGCGGGCGACCTGCGCGGCATCCGAGTGCGCCAGTGACTGCCGTATTTCCCCCCGCTGATGTCCATATTCCCGACGAGGCCGCGTGCCAGGACACCCTGGACCGCCTCAAGGGGGCCAGCGAGCCCCGGGTGGTGGTGGTGGGCAATCCCAACGTGGGCAAGACCACCCTGATCAACGTGCTCGCCGGAACGCGGCTGAAGGTGGGCAACTGGTCCGGCGTAACCATCGAGAAGCGCGAGGCGCGGCTGGAACACGCCGGACGGCCGGTACACCTGCTCGACCTGCCCGGCGCGTATTCGCTCAGCCCGCACACCCCCGAGGAACTGGTTGCCCGCACCGCCCTGCTCGACGAGGCCCCCGACGCCGTGCTGAATGTGCTGGACGCCGGGAACCTGGAGCGCAACCTGTACCTGACCCTGCAGCTGCTTGACTTCCGGCTGCCGGTGGCGGTGGCCCTCAATCTGGTGGACGAGGCGAAGAACAAGGGCATGACCGTGGACGCCGCCGCGCTGTCCCGCGCGCTGGGCGTACCGGTCACACAAACGGTGGCCAGCCGCAGCCAGGGCACGGGCGCGCTGATGGGTGATGTTCTCCAGGGAGCCACTCTGGGAGTAGCGGTGCGCTACCCCGTCCCGATCGAGGCCGCCGCCAGCGACCTGACCAACCGCATGGCGGCGCTGCCCACCCTGCCGCCACACGCCCACCGCTACCTCGCGCTGGCGCTGCTGGAAGGAGACCCCAGCGTGCGCGGGCGGCTGGCCGCCACCGGCCACACGGCGCTGCTGGACGCGGCGGACGCACACCTCGCGGCGCTGGAAACAGAGGGCATTGACCCACTGATCGAGATTGCCGAGGCCCGCTACGCGCGTGCGGGCGACCTCGCGCGGCTGGCTGTGCCCCAGGCACAGGCGCGGCGGACCCTCAGCGAACGGCTGGACCGGCTCGCCCTGCACCCGCTGCTGGGCATTCCCATTTTCCTGGCGCTGGTGCTGCTGGTCTTCCGCCTGACCTTCAGCGTGGCCTCGCCCTTTGTGGACCTGATCGGCGGACCGCTGCAGGAAGTCATCGGCGGCTGGGCCGCGGCGGCACTGAGCTGGTTCCCGCTGGGCCGCGATCTGGTGGTCGGGGCGATCATTCCGGGGGTCGGCACGGTCCTGAGCTTCCTGCCTACCCTGCTTGTGCTGTACCTCGCCATGAGCTTTCTGGAAGACAGCGGCTACATGGCCCGCGCCGCCTTCCTGATGGACCGGGCCATGCGCAACATCGGCCTGGACGGACGCTCGTTCATTCCGCTGATCCTGGGCTTCGGGTGCAACGTGCCGGCCATCTACGCCACCCGAGCGCTGGAACGGCGCAGCGACCGCGTGCTGGTCAGCATGATCCTGCCGTTCATGAGCTGTTCGGCGCGGCTGCCGGTGTACGTGGTGTTCGCCGCCGCGCTGTTTCCGCGCTCGGGCAGCTGGCTGGTGTGGGCCATGTACGTGCTGGGCATGGTGGTGGCCTTCGGCTTTGCCCTGGTGCTGCGCCGCACCACCCTGCCCGCCGAGGGCGGCGGCGTGCTGCTGGAACTGCCCCCGTACCGTTTTCCCGCGTGGAAGGTGCTGTGGAAGCACGCGTGGCGGCGGACCGCCAGCTTTGCGCGCCGTGCCCGCACCACCGTGATGGGCACCGTGGCCGTGGTGTGGCTGCTGCTCGCGCTGCCCGCCGTCTCGGGCGAGAAATTTGCCAGCGTGCCGCCGCAGGACAGCCTGTTCGGCACGGTCAGCCAGGCCGTCTCTCCCATCTTCGCGCCGCTGGGCTTCGGGGACTGGCAGGCAACCGGCGCGCTGGTGCCCGGTTTTATCGCCAAGGAGGTCGTGGTGGGCACCCTGGGCCAGATCTACCTGGGTGAGATTGCCGCCAACCCCGAGCCGCTGGGCGTGCTGGACGGCGTGCAGCAGACCCTGAGCGCCACCTGGGACACCATCAAGGCCAGCGTTTCGGCCATTCCCACCGTGCTGGCGCTGCCCAGCCTGGGGGCAGACACCTCCGCAGATACCCAGACGCCTCTGGCGGCGGCGCTCGCCCGGGCCTTTTCCCCCGCCTCGGCACTGTCGTATCTGGTGTTTGTGTTGCTGTACACGCCGTGTATCGCCACGGTGGGGGCCATGGCCCAGGAACACGGACGGCGACTGGCGTGGACCACGGTGGCGTGGCAGCTGGCAACCGCCTGGATCGTGGCCTTCCTCGTGTACCAGATCGCCGTGAGGCTGCTGTGATGGGGGGTGGGTGGTGAGCGCTCCGCTGGCCGTGATTCTGCGTGCCGTGGCCGGAGCGCCGCGCACGCCCGCCGAGCTCGCCCGCGACCTGGGCAGCAGCGAGGCGGCCCTGAGCGGCATGCTCAGAACCCTGCAGTCCAGCGGCTACGTGCAGGAGGCCGTGCCCGAGATAGGCGGCTGCGCGTGCGGGCCCTGTGCCCTCAAGAGCATGTGCCGCAACGCCGACAGCGGCGCAGATGATGATCACACCGTCCCCGCCGAGGCCACACCGCTGGGCCTGCTGCGGCTGACCCCGCGCGGAGAGGCGTACCTGCAGCGCACTGCGGGCTGAGGCTGACCCCGGCCGGAGTTCGTCCCGTGTGCCCACCACGCCACCTATACTCCGCGCCATGACCTCCACCGCCCCAGGTCGCCCACCGGTCAGTCCGTGGGTGCTGTCTGCCTTCTGGTTCGGCACGGCCTTTCACTGGCTGGTTCTGCTGCTGATCCTGATGCCCGCCAACGTGGAGACCTTCGTGGGTTCCGCGAGCAAGGGCACGTACCTGGGCGCACTCGTCGCCATCGGCGCGGTCATGGCGCTGGTGCTGCCGCCGCTGGTGGGCGCGCAGAGTGACCGCACCGGGCGGCGGCTGCCGTACCTGCGCCTGGGCGTGGGCGTGAACCTGGTCGGGCTGGCGGTCATGGGCTTTGCGGCCATGACCCTGAGCGGCATGACCGGGTTCTGGGTGTACGTGCTGGGTTTCCTGCTGGTGCAATTTGGCAACAATTACGCCACCGCGCCGTATTCGGCCCTGATTCCGCAGCTCGTTCCCCCCGAGCAGCGTGGACGCTACAGCGGTGTGATGGCGATGCTGCAGGCCGCCGGACAGCTGCTGGGCGCGGTCGCCGCCTTTGTGGTGGGCCTGCTGAAGCTGCCGGTGGTCGTATCGTTCGTGCTGATCGCCGTGGTCTTGCTGCTGCCCGCACTGGTGACCATGCGCGGCATTCCCGAGGCGACCGGCACCGCGCCCATCCGCGCCGGGGGCCGCACCCTGAGCGTCACGGAACTGTTCGCGCATCAGGCGTTCCTGTGGGTGTTCGTCACGCGGGTGCTGTTCGCGCTGGGGCAGTACAGCGTGCAGCCCTTCTTGCAGTACTACAACCGCGACGTGCTGGGCCAGCGCGATGCCGGCACAAGCACCTCCATCATGCTCGCGTGCATCATCGTGGGCAGCATTCTCTCGGCCCTTGTGGGGGGACGCATCAGCGACCGGGTGGGACGCAAGCCGGTGATCTATGTGGCGGGCTCCACCATGGCGGTCGCTGCCCTGCTGCTGCTTGTCGCGCCGGGGTACGAAGCGGCCCTGGCGCTCGCCGTGTTGTTCGGCCTGGGCTTCGGGGCCTTTACCAGCGTGGACTGGGCGCTGGGCAGCGACGCCATGCCCAGTGCGAGCAGCTACGCCCGCGACATGGGCATCTGGCATGTGGCCTTCGTCGCTCCGCAGATGAGCAGCGCTCCGCAGGGCGCCCTGCTGGACTGGGGCAACGCGCGGGGCGGCAACCTGGGCTACACCCTGGTCTTCGGCATTGCCGCCGTGTTCTTCATGCTGGGGGTGCTGCTCGTGCGCAGGGTGCCGGACCGGGCGCAGCGCACGCAGCTCGCTCATTGAGCGTGCCGGAAACCTTGACCGCGACTTCAGACGGTGCCGTGCCTCCCAGACCCGCCCGGCGCGGTGTGGCAGCCTCCAGAACATGACCAACGACACGAACCACAACGCGGGCCAGGACCTGAGCCACGAAGACGCGGTCAGGAAGATCGCCGCGATCATCAAGGACACCAAGTTCGCCATGCTCACCACCACCGCCGACACGGGCCGGATGCACGCCCGACCCATGACCACCCAGCAGACCGAGTTCGACGGTGACCTGTGGTTTATCGGCGGCAAGGACACCGAGGGCGTGCACGACATGCGCCGGCGCCCGCAGGTCAACGTCAGCTATTCCAACCCCGACGCCAGCGAATACGTGAGCATCACCGGCACAGCCGAGCTCGTCGAGGACCGCGCCAAGCTCGACGAGCTGTGGAGCGACTTTTACAAGACCTACTTCGATGGGGGCAAGGACGATCCCAACATTCAGCTGATCAAGATCAACGCCCACGGTGCGGAATTGTGGGCGGGTCCCGGCAAGATCAAGGCGCTGTACGAGCTGGCCAAGGGAGCGGTCACCGGCCGGCGCGGCGACATGGGCACCAACGAGACGGTCGACCTGTAGACCCGAACACCACCCGTCCAAACACCACCCAAAGAAACCGCCCGGTCAGATTCGCCGGGCGGTTTCCTGTGGAGCTGTGGCGTGGACGCCCGGGACTACTTGAGGGCCTTGATCACGGCGCTGGTCAGGTTGGTGGCACTGTCGTTGGCATACAGCACGAGGTTGTTCTGGGCCGCCACCTGACGGTCGAGAACCACGCTGTAGCCGTTGGCCTTGGCCACCTTGGCGACCGCCACGTTCAGCTTGGACGCCACCGGCTGGAAAGCCGTGGCGACGCGGTCGCGGTAGGCGCTCTGCGCGCTGGCGTAGGCCTGCTGGGCCTTCACGAGCGCCTGCCGGTCTGCGGCGCTGCCGGTGGCGGCCGCCTTGGCAGCCAGCGTCTGGAGGCCCTGCTGCTTGGCCTTGAGGTCCGTCTCCACGCGGGCGCTGAGGTCCAGATACGCCTTGCTGTCGGGCAGCGCCTTGACGGCGGCCTGCACGTCAACGAACCCCACGCGGTTCTTGCCACTCTGGGCATGCGGAACGGTGGCGAGCAGCGCCAGCGGCAGGAGCATCAGAAATCTGTTCACGAAAAAACCTCCGGAGGGGGCACACGATCAGCCCCGCGGCTGTGCGGCGCGGGGCGTTCGCTGGGCGGTGAGGACTTCGTCGCTACGCGGAGATCAGGGTTTCAGGGCCTTGAGGGCCGCGTCGGTCAGCTCGGCGGTGGGGTCGGCGTAGATCACCAGACCGCTCTTGGCCGCCACGTCCCGGTCCATCACGACGGCGTAACCGTTGGCCTTGGCCACCGAAGACACGGCCGTATCGACGGCCTTCTCCACAACCGCGATCTTGGGATTGATCTGCTTGTCGTAGCCGTCGGCCTTGCTCTGAATGGTCTTGATCAGCGTCTCGCGCTGCTGCTTCTCGGCTGCCGAGGCGCCCGCACCCTTGGCATCAATGGCCTTGATCTGCTTGTCGAGGGCGCCCAGTTCGGCATCGGCCTTGGACTGGATGTCCTTGATGTCCTTGTCGTTGGGGTGGGCGGCCAGGAGTTTGGAAACGTCCACAAAACCGACCTTCTGCGGAGCAGTCTGTGCGTGCGGGGCAAGGGTGCCCAGGCCGAACGTGGCGACGAGAGCAAGGGGAGCCAGGGCTTTGGCGGTCATCTTCATAAAATGAAAGCTAGCACGCTGTTTTCTGAGCGGAATGAACCGCTCCACAGCCCCCTCACATCCCCGGTCAGGGGCCGGTCAGACGGGGCTTTTCTCTGCGCTCCTCGGTCCACTTCGGCCGCCCGTTCGGACCACTCCGGCTGCTTGCAGCGACGTTTCTGCCCTCCCCGACTCCCGCCTGGAATCCACTACACTTCAAAGCATGCTCGTACGCGACTGGATGACCGCCGACCCCGTGACCGTCACCCCCGACACGCCCGTCATGGACGCCCTGAAGATCCTCAAGGAGGGCAACTTCCGCCGCCTGCCGGTGATGGACGGCGGCAAACTGGTGGGCATCACCACCCGCAAGGACCTCAAAGACGCCATGCCCAGCAAAGCGACCACCCTGAGCGTGTGGGAGCTGAACTACCTGCTGAGCAAGCTCACGGTGGCCGAGATGATGGCCCGCCCCGTGATCACGGCGGCCGAGGGCGAGTACATGGAAGACGCCGCGCTGCGCATGCAGGAACACCACGTGGGAGGTCTGCCGGTTCTGAATGACAGCGGCAAGCTCAGCGGCATCATCACGACCATGGACGTGCTGCGCGCCTTCACCGACATTCTGGGCATGCGGGAGGGCGGTCAGCGCATCACGGTGGAGATGCCCGACACGCCCGGCAGCCTGGAACGGGCCACCAAGGCGGTCATGCCCAGCAACATCATCAGCGTCGCCACCTACGACGGACGGGGCGACCGCCGCCGCTTCGTGCTGCGCGTGAACGGCGAGCAGACCGAGAGCGTCAAGCAGCGCGTGCGCGACTCGGGCATCACCGTGCTGGACTGAGCTGTGCCACAGACCCCCGCCGGGCGAACACCTTCCCGGCGGGGGTCTTGGCCTACAACACCCTGTGCTTTACCCCAGCGCGGCCCACGCCGCCTGCACCGCCACACCACGTTCAAAGCGGCGGCCCAGGCCCGCGAAGGCGTCTTCCAGAATGCCCGCGATGCCCAGGGCGTCGTAGCGGTCGGCGTACCCCATGGTGCTGATGCGGAACACGGTGTCCTCATGGGGGGCCTGACCCGGCAGGGCACGCTGCCCCAGTTCGGCCAGCCGGGCGGCAATCTGTCGGCCGGTCAGGCCCTCGGGGGCCCGGAGCACGGCCACGGCGGGGCTGGTGCGCTCAGCCCATGGCGGGCAACCCAGGGCGGTGCCGGCGGCGATCAGCGCGTCGGTCTTGCGGCGCTGCTCGGTCCACAGCACCTCCAGCGGCACGCTCAGCGGGCGGTCGAGCGCAGCAGACAGCGCGTACATCAGGTTGATGTTGGGGGTCTGCGGCGTGTTGCCGGCCTTCTGACCCTTGAGTTCACGGGTCAGGTCCAGGTAAAAACCATGGGCGGTGTCCTGCACCATGCGTTCCTGCACCTGCGGGCTGAACAGCGCGAAACCCAGTCCCGGCGGGGTGGCCGTGCCCTTCTGGCTGCCCGAGACGATCACATCCACCCCCCACGCGGCGGGCCGCAGCTCGGCCACGCCGTAGCTGGTCACGCCATCGGCAATGATGATCAGGTCAGGATTCTGGGCCCGCGCCGCGCCCGCGATGGCGGCGAGATCGTGCAGCGCCCCGGTGCTCGTCTCGCTGTGGGTGATCAGCAGGGTGTGGACGCCGCGTGAGGCCTCGGCCACCTCCTGCGGGTCCAGCACGTCGCCCCACGGCCGCGCCACGATGCGGGTGTCGTAGCCGAAGCGCTGGGCCATCTCGCCCCAGCGTTCGCTGAACTTCCCAGCCTGGGCATTGACCACCCGGGCCCCGGCGGGCGTGGTGCTCACTAGGGCGCCCTCGAAGGCTCCCGTGCCGCTGCTGGTGGTGATCACGGCGTCGTAGGGATCGCCCAGCAGCCGGGTCAGCTTCTGGCGCGCCTCCATCAGTTTCTCGATGCCGGCCTGGGCGCGGTGGTGCATCTGCGGCTGGGCCAGCTCCAGCAGCACGCGCGGGTCGACCTCCACCGGTCCCGGCGCAATCAGGCGCTCGCGGTTGAGGGACACGTGGGCGTCATGGGCGGCAGTCTGGAGATCGGGGGCCGTCTGGGTCATGCCTTCCAGGGTAGTCCTGCAGGCGGCATATAGAAGCGAGAGGTCTGACCCACCCCGAGCCGGGACACGCCCGCAGGGAACGAAGGGGCGGGGCGGCGCGTACTGACCCACAAACGAGGTGAGGCCAGTGCACGCCATAGAAACCGACCGCCTGAGCAAACTGTATGCCCCCGGCGTGGGTCTGTTGCCGCTGAACCTCACGGTGCCGGTGGGCGAGATTTTTGGGTTCATCGGCCCCAACGGAGCGGGCAAGACCACCGCCATCCGCACGCTGCTGGGCTTTCTGCGGGCCTCGGGCGGCAGCGGACGCATCCTGGGACACGACGTATGGGCGCAGCGTGTGGCCGTTCACCGGCAGGTGGGCTATCTGTCCGGCGAGCTGCACCTGCCCCGTGGCCACAGCGCCCGCGAGCTGATGAACCGCAGCGTGCGCCTGCGAAGGGGCACAGACACCCACTACGGCGTGGAGGTGGCCCGGCGGCTGGGGCTGAATCTCGATGCCCGGCTGGGCACCCTGAGCAAGGGCAACCGCCAGAAGGTGGGCCTGACCCTGGCGCTGATGCACCGCTGCAACCTGCTGATTCTCGATGAGCCCACCGATGGACTGGACCCGCTGGCACAGGAAACGGCGCTGGACCTGCTGCGTGAAGCCCGCGCGGAGAACCGCACGGTGTTTCTGTCCAGCCACGTTCTGAGTGAGGTGGAAGCTGTTGCGGGGCGGGTGGGCCTGATCCGGCGCGGCGAGCTGATCCGGGTGGAGGGGGTACAGGACCTCAAGGCCAGCCTGCCGCAACAGCTGCGGGTGCGCTTTGCCACGCCTCCGCGCACGAACCTGGCCGCGCTGGGCGGCATGAGCGCTGCGGTGGCCCGCGACCTGGACTTCAGCGGCGCGTGGCGTGGCCCCCCCGACGACCTGTTGCGGGCCCTGGCCGGCGAATCCATAAGCAGCTTCAGCCTCACGCCGTCCTCTCTGGAAGACGCCTTTCTGGGGGAATACCGCGTGGATGAAGTTGGCCTTTCGCCCTCCGGAGCGGCACAGTCCAGGGACCCCGACCATGTGGGTTGAAGCGTTTCGTCAGGCCCTGCGCGACTCAGGGCGCAGCCTGATGTGGTGGGCGGTGGGCCTCACCCTGTACGTGGGGATGGTGATGGCGTTCTTTCCGCTGCTCAAGGACAATGCCGCCATTGACGATCTGTTGCGGAGCCTGCCCGAATCCTTGCGGGCGCTGACCGGCGACAACCTGGGCACCCCCACCGGCTACGTGAGCGGCGAACTGCTGATGATGATGCCCGTGCTGCTCAGTGTGTTTGCCAGCCTGCAGGGCTCGGCCCTGGTTGCGGGGCACGAGGAGCGCGGCTGGCTGGAGTTCCCGCTGGCCCAGCCGCTGACCCGGGGCGCGCTGCTGCTGGGGCGCACGCTGGTTCTGCTGACCCTGCTGCTGGCGCTGGGAACCGTGCTGTTTCTGAGCACCTGGGGGGCCGGACAGGTGTTCGGCGCTCCTCTGCCCGCCGGACGGCTGGCCGGCACAGTGGCCCTGCATGTTCTGGGGGCGTGGCCCTTCGGGGCGCTGGCCCTGGCGCTGGGCGCGGCCACGGGCCGCAGCGGTCTGGCCGCCGGTGTGGGGGCGGGGCTGGGCATCGGCCTGATGGTGCTGCAGAGCG
This sequence comes from Deinococcus aerophilus, assembly GCF_014647075.1. Classification (NCBI taxonomy): domain Bacteria; kingdom Thermotogati; phylum Deinococcota; class Deinococci; order Deinococcales; family Deinococcaceae; genus Deinococcus; species Deinococcus aerophilus. The sequence continues at coordinate 111,448 of NZ_BMOM01000007.1, forward strand.
TGTCGGCGCAGGTCCCGGTCCTGAACGACCTGGCCTGGCTCAATCCGTGGAAGTACGTTCTGACCGACCTGCCGCTGGAAAACGGTGTCGCCGTGTGGCCCGCAGTGGTCTTCCTGCTGGTGGGCGCGGCGCTGCCCGCGCTGGCCGCGCCTGCCTTCGGCGGCCGAGACGTGGGCCGGTGAGAACGGGCGGCATGAACTTTAAACAACCCTGATTTTTCCGGTCACGTGCCCTGCGCCCCGTAGACTGCCGCATGCGAATCGTGATCGTGGGCGGCGTGGCCGCCGGCATGAGCGCCGCCAGCCGCGCCATGCGTCACAACCCACACGCCGAGGTGGTCGTCTTCGAACGTGGTGAGTACATCAGCTACGGAGCCTGCGGGCTGCCGTATGTGCTGGGCGGGGAGGTCAAGGACTTTGAGGCGCTGATTGCCCGCACACCGCAACAGATGCGTGGGCGCGGCATCAGCGTGCGGCTGCGCCACGAGGTCACCGGCGTGGACGCGGGGGCACGCACCGTCACGGTGGTGGACCATGCCTCCGGGCGCAGCGTGGCCGAGCCGTATGACCAGTTGCTGCTCGCCACCGGGGTTTCGGCCATCCGGCCCGACTGGGCCAGAACCGAGCTGAGCGGCGTGCATGTGCTGCGCGACATTCCCGATGGACAGGCCATCGAGGCGAGCCTTCAGGGGGCCAGCAGGGCCATCATCGTCGGAGGCGGGTACATCGGCCTGGAACTGGCCGAGGCACTGAGCTGCCGGGGCCTGAGTGTGGCGGTGGTGGAAAAGGCCCCGGAAGTGGCCGGACGCATGCTGGACCCGGAATACCAGCACCGGGTGCGCGGCGAACTGGAGGACAACGGCGTCACCGTGCATTGCAGCACCACCGTAGAGGGCCTGACGGGCAGGGACGGGCGCGTGACCGGCGTGCAGACCGACGGCGGCTTTCTGCACGCCGACATGGTGATCGTGGCGGTGGGCGTGCGCCCCAACGTGGACCTGGCCCGCGCTGCGGGCGTGCGCATCGGCAAGACGGGCGCCGTGGCCGTCAACATCCGGCAGGAAACCAGTGTGGCAGGCATCTTCTCGGCGGGCGACAACACCGAATCCATCCACCGGGTCACGCGCCGCAAGGTCCACATTCCGCTGGGCCTGACCGCCAACCGCATGGGCCGCGTCGCCGGGGTGAACATGGCGGGCGGCGACGCCACGTTTCCAGGCGTGGTGGGCAGCAGCATCTTCAAGACCTTCGGGCTGGGCGTGGCCCGCACCGGCCTGACCCAGCAGGAGGCCGGGACGCTGGGCCTGGACGCCGTCAGCGTGGATGTCCGCAGCACGGACCACGCCGGGTACTACTCCACGGCCAAGCCCATCTACGTGCGCCTGACCGCCGAGCGCGGAACGGGCCGGCTGCTGGGCACGCAACTGGTCTGCCACAACCACGAGAGCGTCAAACGGGTGGACGTGGTGGCCGCCCTGCTGCACGGCCGGGGCAAGGTCCAGGACCTGTTCGAGACCGACCTGTCCTACGCGCCACCGTTCTCCGGCGTCTGGGACGTTTTGCTGGTGGCTGCCGACCGCCTGAGCCGGGAGATTCACAAGAACAGCGAGTAGCGCAGGAACACTTCCGGCGCATTTTCTGCCCACGTCCCCTCATCCTGAACCCCCCCACGGACCCAGCGCCGATAATGCCCCGGTGACACACAGCGCAGCGCGACCGTTCCGCACAGCAGCACCCCTCCCGGTCACCTCCAGATGAGGCGATGGCGCAGCTGGGACCGCAACGGACAGCTGGGCATCCTCAACGGGTGGGGCGTGTTCGTGGGCGACGGTTTTCTGAACGTGACCGTGGTGGTGGCGGGCTTCGCTTCCAAACTGGGAGCGCCCAACTGGGTGATTGGACTGCTGCCGGCCATTGCCGGGGGCGGGTGGATGCTGCCGCAACTGCTGGTGGCCGCTCGGGTCCGCAGCCTGCCGTACAAGCTGCCCGTATACCGCTCGGCGGCCCTGGTGCGGACCCTGACCTATCTGGCGATGGTCCTGATCGCCGCCTTCCTGGCCAATCAGCCGGCGCTGTGCCTGACGCTGTTCATTCTGGCGATGCTGCTGAATTCGCTGGCCTCGGGCGTGGCGGGTCTGCCCTTTCTGGAGGTGATCAGCAAGACCGTCAGCCCCGAGCGCCGTCCGCGCTTTTTCGGTACGCGCAACCTGTACGGCGGGCTGCTGGCCTTCGGAGCGGGGTTGATCGTGCGCTGGATTCTGGGCTCAGATCTGGAGTTTCCCCTCAACTACGCGCTGATCTTCGCGCTGGGCACGGCGGCCTTCACCTTCGGCTACTGGATCTTCGGGCGCGTGACCGAGCCGCCGGACCCTCCGCAAGAAGCGCAGGGCTACCGCGCCGAGTTCCGCGCCATTCCCGAGACGCTGCGCGATCCCCACTTCCGCGCCTTTCTCAGTGTGCGGCTGCTGCTCGCCGGGGCGAGCATGAGCGACCCCTTCTTCGCGGTATACGCCCTGCGGGTGCTGGACTTTCCCCCGGCGATCCTGGGGGCCTTCGTGATGGCGCTGACCGGAGCCGCGCCCCTCTCGAACATCGTGTGGCAGCGCGTGGCCGAGCGCAAGGGTTCGCGGCGAATCATTCGCTACGCCTCGGTGTTTTATGGCCTGGCCCCGCTGTACGCCGCACTGGTGGGGGTGCTGGGGCTGGGCAAGTGGGCGTACCTGGGCGTGTTCATGCTGACCAGCGTGGCCGCGCAGGGCTTTAACCTGGGCCACACCAACCACCTGCTCAACATCGCGCCGCCCACGGCCCGCAGCCGCTACATCGGCACGCTGAATACGCTGGTGGGCGCGGCGCTGTTCACGCCCGTGCTGGGCGGCCTGATCGCCGACCGCTTTGGCTATTACCCTGTTTTCGCCATCAGCCTGATCCTGTGCGCCGCCGCATGGTGGAAGTGTGGGGAGCTGCGGCGGGACGCGTGAGCGGAGGTCAACACTTCAGACAGTGGGCCTGAACCTCTTCCGGGTGTTCTGCGGGTAAAAGAGTTCCCCTTCAGTGCCCCAGAATCTTGCCCAGGAACTGCTTGGCCCGCTCATGCTGGGGGTTGTTGTAGAACTCGTCGGGGGTGGTGTCTTCCACCACGTTGCCCTGATCGAAGAACAGCAGGCGGTCGGCGACCTCACGGGCAAAGCCCATCTCGTGGGTCACGACCAGCATGGTCATGCCGCCGCGGGCCAGGTCCTTCATCACGTCCAGCACTTCCTTGATCATCTCAGGGTCCAGCGCACTGGTCGGCTCGTCGAACAGCATCACCTTGGGGTCCATCGCCAGGGCGCGGGCAATCGCAACGCGCTGCTGCTGACCGCCCGAGAGCTGGGCGGGGTACTTGTGCGCCTGCTCCTCGATGTCCACCCGGCGCAGCAGTTCCAGCCCGCGCTGCTCGGCCTCGGCCTTGCTGACCTTGCGCACGCGGGTGGGGGCCAGCGTGATGTTTTCCAGCACAGTCAGGTGCGGAAACAGGTTGAACGACTGAAACACCATCCCGACCTCGCGGCGGATGGCGTCGAGGTTGCCCTTGCCGTTCAGCGGAATGCCGTCCACCGTGATCTGGCCGCCATCGTGCGGGTCGAGCGCATTGAGGGTGCGGATAAAGGTGCTCTTGCCGCTGCCCGAGGGACCGATGATCACGACCACCTCGCCCGCCCGCACGCTGAGGTTGACGCCCTTGAGGGCCTGAAAGCTGCCGAAATGTTTCTGGACGTTCTCGGCCTGGATGATCGGCGCAGCTTCGGTCATGCGCCCACTTTACCCGCAGGCCAGGGAACAGGGCATAATTCAGGTGGGCCGCCTGACCCGGGGCTCCCGGCTCCCGGCAGACGGGGGCCAGGTCCGTACCCCCTTTCCATTTTTCCAGCCGGTGAAAACTCATGGAAAGGAAGCGTTTCCGGGCCTATGCTAAAATCCGCTATTCCCGACAAACAACGGCGTGCCGCCGATCTGCAACGGCACGTGCGAGGAGAACACATGAAAAAACGAACCCAGAAAGTGACCGCCCTTGTCCTCGGAACTGCCGCCGCCGTCGTCACGGGCACGGCCCTGGCGCAGGGCACCACCTTCCTGACCATCGGCTCGGGCAGCACCACCGGCGTGTACTTCCCGGTGGCGACCGGCATGGCCAAGATGATCAACGACGCCGGCAGTGGTCTGCGCGCCAACGCCCGTAGCACCGGCGGCAGCGTGTTCAACATGAACGCCCTGGCCACCGGAGAGCTCGACGCCGCCGTGGCCCAGAACGACGTGGTGTACTACGCCTACAAGGGCACCGGCCTCGACGCCTTCAAGGGCAAGGCGAACAACAAGATCCGCACCATGGCCGTGCTGTACCCCGAGGTGCTGCATGTGATCGCCCGCAAGGACGCCGGCATCAACAGCATTGCCGACCTCAAGGGCAAGAAGGTGGTCATCGGTGACCTGGGCTCGGGCACCGAGCAGACCGCCGCTCAGGTGATGGACGCCTACGGCCTGAAGTTCGACGACCTGGGTCAGGCGCTGCGCGTCTCGCCGTCGCAGGGCATCTCCCTGATGCAGGACAAGCGCGCCGACGCGCTGTTCTACACCGTGGGCGTGGGGGCCAGCGCCATCGCCCAGATCGCCCAGACGGTGGACGTGAAACTCGTGCCAGTCGCGGGCAACCAGGCCGCCAGCCTGATCAAGAAGTACCCCTTCTACGTGCGCTACAACGTCTCGGCCAACAGCTACCGCGGCATCGGCGCCACCGTGCCCAGCGTCGCCGTGCAGGCCACCCTGGTCACCACCACCGCCCTGAGCGAGGACGCGGTGTACAAGGCCATGAAGGCCGCCTTCGGCGAAGAGAAGGACCTCAAGGCCATCCACCCCGCCCTGGCGAACAACTTCTCCTATGCCAAGGCTGTGCAGGGTCTGCCCGCGCCGCTGCACCCCGGGGCCGTCAAGTTCTTCAAGGAAATGGGCGTCAACGTCAAGTAAGATCACCCATTCGGGCCGGGGCCAGCCACACCGACCACCGGGGCTGGCCCTCCCTTTTAGCAAGGAGATGAGCAGGATATGAGTGATCCCACAAGACCCATCAGCACCGACCCCAGCCTGGAGCCGCCGGGCACCGAGATGACCGAGGGCGAACGCCGCGCCCTGGAGATCGTGGAGGCCGCCGAGACCGGAGGGCGCAAACTGTTTTCGTGGCAAAAGACGCTCGTCACGGTCATCGCCGTGGCGTGGTGCGTGTATCAGATGTACGCCGCGCAGGTGGGCAACATCGACACCCTGACGCTGCGGGCCCTTCACCTGGCTTTTGCCTTCAGCCTGGCCTTCCTGGTCTTTCCCTTCCGCAAGACGCCGGGGCATCCCCAGACGCGGGTGCCGTGGTACGACTGGATTCTGGGAACAGTCGCCACCGGCACCGCCATCTACCTGATCGTGCAGTACCCCTCCATTGCCACGGTGCAGGGCGGCGTGCTGAGCAACACAGACGTCTGGATCGGCAGCGGCATGGTGGTGCTGCTGCTGCTCGCCGCGTGGCGCACCATCGGCATCGCCATGCCCATCGTGGCCTCGGTGTTCATGCTGTACGCCCTGACCGGCCCCCGGGGCCTGATCCGCGGGGATCTGGGGCCGCAGCTGCAGCTGCACGCCGGGCAGACCTGGCCGCAGGTGGTGGGCCAGCTGTTCGCCAACACCGAGGGCATCTTCGGCACCGCCATCGGTGTCTCGGCGCAGATCGTGTTCCTGTTCGTGCTGTTCGGAGCGATCTTCGACAAGCTGGGCGCCGGAGACTGGTTCATGAACGTCGCGCAGGGAGCGCTGGGCGGCTTCCGGGGCGGCCCGGCCAAGGCCAGTGTCCTGAGCAGCGCCCTGAACGGCATCATCAGCGGTTCGGCGGTCAGCAACGTGGTCACGGGCGGCAACATCACCATCGGCACCATGAAGCGGGTGGGATACAGCGCCGAGAAGGCCGGGGCCATCGAGGTCGCGAGTTCCAGCAACGGTCAGCTGATGCCTCCGGTGATGGGCGCGGCGGCCTTCATCATGGCCCAGAACCTGAACATCGAGTACCGCACGCTGATTCTGGCGGCGGCCATTCCCGCGTTCCTGTGCTACGGCGCGCTGCTGGTGGTGGTGCATCTGGAGGCGCTGAAGCTGGGGCTCAAGGGCCTGCCCAGAAACGAGCTGCCGCGCGTGCGCCAGACGCTGCTCAAGGGCTGGTACTATCTGCTCCCGCTGGGCTACCTGATCGGCACCCTGACCATCAACCCCGAGGCCACGCCCGAACGCGTCGCGCTGAACACCATTTTCATGATGATCGTGATGATGTTCCTGCAGGAAGTCTACTTTGGAACCCGGCGCGGACACAGCGTGGGGTGGGGCCTGCGGGACGCCGCCACAAAGCTGATCGAGGCCTTTGAGGGCGGCGCGCGCAGCATGATCGGCATCGCCATCGCCACCGCCGCCGCCGGAATCATCGTGGGCATCGTGACCATCACGGGGCTGGGCTTCGGGTTGGCCGATATCGTTCAGCTGGTCAGCGACGGCGTGCGCACCCTGCTGACGGGTGTGGTCGGCCTGATTCCAGGCCTGAACGCCGAGGCCATCGCGGGCTTCGGGGCCATCCTGATCGTGTTGATGATGGCGCAGCTCATCGCCCTGATCCTGGGCATGGGCCTGCCCACCACCGCCAACTACATCCTGATGAGCGCCCTGATTGTGCCGATCATCGCCCGCATCGCCGGGCTGGACAACACCAACCCGGTGCAGATGCTGCCCGTTCACATGTTCGTGTTCTATTTCGGCATCATGGCCGACAGCACGCCCCCGGTGGCGCTCGCGGCCTTCGCCGCGGCGGCCATCAGCGGCGGCAATCCGGTGGCGACCGGCGTGCAGGCCTTCAAGTACGAACTGCGCACGGCGCTGCTCGCCTACATGATGTTCTTCAACCCACAGTTGCTGCTGATTGCCAACGACCGCCTCAGCGGACTGCCCTTTGGTGAGGCGGTCCTCATGATCCTGTTTGCCTTTACCGGCCTGGTCGCCTTCAGCGCCGCGACGATGCGGTTTCTGCACCGCAAGACCAATCCCGTGCAGGCACTGATGCTGCTGGTGGCCTCGTTCATGCTGATCATTCCCACCCACATGCTCGTTAACCTGGCGGCGCTGGGATTGATCGCGCTGGTCTATTTCTGGCAGAAGGCGGGCAGCCGCCGCGAGCCTCCCAGCTCTGTTCCGGCCACCACCTGAGCCCCGGCGTGGGCCACCTTCCTGCCCCCGGCCGTCTGGCCGGGGTTTTTCCTGGCCTGCACCGCCTGATCCGCGCCGCCTGATCTGCGGGGCGCCGCCCCAAAAGCTGTCAGGATAGGGCCGTGACCCGCCCTCCGCCGCCCCCTTCCCCGGTGCGCCCGCCGTCTGCCGGGCGCGACTGGCGCGCAGCGCAGGACGTGCGCGACCTGCTGAGGCGGCTGTGGGCCATTCCCCTGGTCCGGCTGGTGGCGTACGCGGCGCTGCTGCTGCTCGCCGCGCGGGCGCTGCTGTGGGGCACACGGCTGCTCGCGGGCGTTCTGCTCACGGTGCTGGGCGCCTACGCGCTGGCCTTTCTGGTCAACCCGATCCTGGAATGGCTGGAGCACCGCCGGGTGGGCCGCATGGTGGGGGTGCTCGTGCTGCTGCTGCTGATCTTCGGCCTGACCACCCTGCTCGTCATGACCCTCAGCCAGCAGATCACAGGCCTGATCAGCGGCATTCCCGTGATTGCCATCAACCTCAAGGTCGCGCTGTTCAACGTCCTTGACCGACTTGACCGCATTCCCGGCGTCGAGGGCCTCAAGGGCAGCGTCAGCACCTACATCGACGAGCAGACGAGCAACATCACCCAGAACGCCGGGCCGCTGCTGGAGCGGCTGCTCAATTCCGGACCCAATGTCCTGAACACCCTGTCCAACCTCGTGGGGTGGCTGGGGCAGCTGGGGTTCATCATCACGCTCGCGGCGTACTTCATGCTCGATTACGACCGGGTGGGAGCCAGCCTGCTGCGGGTCTTTCCGCGCCAGGCCCAGCCCACGGTGCTGCGGCTGGCCGAGGACGTCAGCCGCAGTTTCGGGGGCTTTCTGCGCGGACAGCTGCTGCTGATGCTGACCGGCGCGCTTCTCTCGGCGCTGGGGCTGCTGGCCCTGGGGGTGCCCAACGCCCTGGCCCTGGGCGCACTGAGCGGGCTGCTGAGTCTGGTGCCGTATGCCGGAATCGTGGTGGCCGCCGCCGTCGCCATGCTGCAGGCCATCCCGCAGGGTACGGCCATCATCGCGCTGGTCGCGGGGCTGTACTTCATCATCAACCAGCTGCAGGGCAACGTGCTCGGGCCGCTGATCATGGGCCGGGTGGTGCGCCTGAGCCCCGCCGCCATCCTGATCGCGCTGCTCGTCGGGCTCGCGCTGGCAGGGCCGCTGGGCGCAATCATCGCCATTCCCACCGCCACGCTGTTCAAGCGGTGGCTGGAGCGCTACTGGATGACCAGCCCGGCCTACACCGGCCAGCCCGGCGCGGTACCGGCCGATACCGACCCGCCACGCCGGTAGGGCCGGGCTACGCAGGGGGCCGTTCCAGCCTGCAGGCCGCTATCCTCAGGTCCATGACCGCTGTCCCCACCGTGACCACCACCTACGACCCCCACAAACATGCGGCCCTGCTCGCCGAGTACTGCCTGTACGCCGCGCGGGGAGAGCGGCTGCTGGTCACCGGCGGCATCGAGGCGGCGCCGCTGCTGCGCGAGGTCACCCGCGCCCTGCTGCTGCGCGGCGCACGTCCGGTCACCCGCCTGGAATACCCGGGCCAGAATGACGATCTGGCCGAACTGGCCTCCGATGAAGTACTGGGCAGCTTCCACGCCGCCGAGGCCGCCGACTTCGGGGCGCTGGACGGCAGCCTGCGGGTTCTGACCCCCGAGACGCCGGGACAGGTGGCCGCCGCACGGCGCGCGCAGCTGCTCGCCTCGCGCGCGCCGCTGGCGAACATCCGCTCGCAGCGCAAGTGGAGCCTGACCCTCTACCCCACCGCCTATGCCGCTGCCCAGGCCGGCATGACCGTGCCCGAGTTCGCGGACTTCGTGGCACGCGCCATGTTCCTGGACCGCGCCGATCCGGTCGCCGCCTGGGGTGAGGTCCGCGAGAAGCAGGCCCGGCTGATCGAGCGCCTGAGCGTGGGGGACCGCGTAAGGATCGAGGCGCCGGGCACCGACCTGACCCTGCGGGTGGAGGGCCGGTCCTGGGCCAACAGCGACGGCAAACGCAACATGCCCTCGGGCGAGGTCTTCACCGGGCCGCTGGAGGACAGCGCCGAGGGCGTGGTGACCTTCACGGTGCCCGCGCTGTACAACGGCCAGAGTGTACGCGGCGCGCGGCTGGTGTTCCGCGCCGGCGAGGTGGTCGAGGCCAGCGCAGACGAGGGTGAGGACGTGCTGCGTGCTGCGCTGGACACCGATCCCGGCGCGCGCCGTCTGGGAGAACTGGGCATCGGCACCAACGACGGCATCCAGCAGCCGACCGGCAACATCCTCTTCGACGAGAAGATCGGCGGGACCGTTCATCTCGCGCTGGGCCGCAGCTACCCCGAGACCGGCGGCACCAACACCAGCGGCATTCACTGGGACCTGATCACCGATCTGCGCGGCAGCGGACGCCTCAGCGTGGACGGCGAGGTGATTCAGGAAAACGGAGTGTTCGTCTGAGCCGGTCGCCCGGCCCCATCTGGGTGCTGTCCGGCAGCCCGGGGGCGGGCAAGAGCAGCGTGGCGCGGGCCTTGCTCGGACATGTTCCGCACGGCCTGCACCTGCCGGTGGACGATCTGCGCGAACTGGTTGTCTCCGGACGGGTCGGCCCCAGCCTGGACCACCCGCCCGAGGCCGTGCGGCAGTTCGGGCTGGCCCGCCGCGCCGCGGCCTTCCACGCCCGCCTGTACGCCGAGGCTGGCTTTGCCGTGGTGGTGGACGACGTGCTGTGGCCTGCCGATCTGGACACGATGGCCCTTCACTGGCAGGGACTGGAGGTCCGCCCGGTCTTTCTGAATCCCAGCCTGGCGGTCACCCAGGCGCGCAACGCGGCCCGCACGGGCAAAACCTTCGACCCCCGCATCCTGGAGCCGATGATCGCCGCGCTGTACCCCACCATGCCCCCCGCCGATTACCTCGCGGCGGGCTGGCGGGTGCTGAACACCTCGGCCCTGAGCGTCGAGGACACCGTCGAGGCCCTGCTGTCCGGGTAGGTCAGCCGATCACCCGTTTCACCGTTGCGGCGTAGCTGGGCGGGTACATCACCGCAAACTGACCGCGCTGATCGGCCCACACCCGGGCGAAGTCGGCGTACCCCATCGCCACGTAGCCCAGCAACGGGTCCATCAGGTACGCCTGCTTTGCGGCGTCGTCGTAGCCCACCACCACGCGCCAGTGCGGAACCACCTGCCCACTGGCCGTGATGTGCGACTGCAACGCGATCAGCGGCAGGCCGTTGCGGATGGCGGCGCGCACGGTGTCCAGCGAGCCGTGCGCGTACAGCCGGGCCTCCAGCCCCACCTGCGGCGCGAAGTCCACGATGGCCTGCGCGGTCATGTACGAGCGTTCGGTGGGGCGGGTGTGGCGGCTGACCTCGGCCATGTCGGCCTTGAGGCCGTAGTACCGCAGCACCTGCGTGATGCTGGCCGGACCACACGCGTTGTAGCTCTGACGCACCAGCGGCATGCCCGACAGAACGTAACCGGGCGGCGGGGCGGCGGACGGAGTGGCAGCCCGGGCCGGGGCCGCAGTCAGCAGCAACAGCAGGGCGAAGCGAAGAAGACGCACCGCACCACTGTGCCGCGCCGACTGTCACGCGGGTCTTTCAGGGGTGCACTTATACCCGGGTCAGGTCCTTGGGCAGCGGCAGGAACTCGATCTCCGGATGCTGTTCGGCGGTGTATTCCAGGTCGTACTTGCTGCGGAACAGCATGACGGGCCGGCCCTGGTCGTCCTCGACGTGGCGGGCGAAGCGGGCCACCGATCCGGCGTCTCCGGCGAGCCAGCGCACCAGCCCGTAGCCGGTGATGTTGAGTTCCACGTCCACGCCGTATTCCTCCAGCAGCCGGGCCTGGAAGACCTCGAACTGCAGGGGGCCCACCGCGCCCAGGTAGGGGTCGCGCGCTCCATCGGTCGGGAAGAACACCTGCACCACCCCTTCCTCGGCAAGCTGGGTCAGTCCTTTCATGAAGGCCTTGCGCTTGCCCACGTCCTTGAGGGCCAGCGTGGCGAAGGTCTCGGGGGTAAAGCGCGGAAAGCTGGGCAGCGTCACCTTGGTGTCCAGACTGATCACGTCCCCGATCTGGAACACGCCAGGGTTCACCAGCCCCACAATGTCGCCGGGATACGCTTCCTCGACCTTCTCGCGGTCCTGGGCGAACAGGGTGTGCGCCTGCGAGAGCCGCAGCTTGCGCCCGGTGCGGGTGTGCGTGACGTCCATGCCGCGCGTGAAGTGCCCACTCATGACGCGCATAAAGGCGGTGCGGTCGCGGTGGTGCTTGCTCATGTTCGCCTGCAGCTTGAACACGAAGCCCGCAAACGGAGCTTCCGGATCACGCTCGCCCACGCTGGTCTCGGTAGGTCCGGGCGGTGGAGCCAGCTCCACGAAGTTGCTCAGGAAGTGCTCGACCCCGAAGTTGTTCATGGCGCTGCCAAAGAACACCGGAGTCAGCTCGCCCGACAGAAAGGCCGCCGCATCGAACTCGGGCATGGCGGCTTCAATCAGTTCCACGTCCCCCTTGAGCTTGGCCGCCAGATCGGCCCCGACCAGCCCAATCAGCCGGGGATCGTCCAGGCCCGCCGTCTGCATGGGGGCACGGTGCTTGCCGCCCGAGGTGCGCTCGAAGGCGAGCACCTGTCCGGTCTGGAGGTCGTACACGCCCTTGAAGTCCGGGCCGTCCCCGATGGGCCATGTCAGCGGCACCGCCGTGATCTGCAGGACATTTTCCAGCTGCTGCAGCAGGTCGAAGGGGTCCAGGGCCGGACGGTCCATCTTGTTCACGAAGGTCAGAATCGGGATGTGGCGGTTGCGGCACACCGCAAACAGCTTCTCGGTCTGGGCCTGCACGCCGCGCGCCGCGTCCAGCACCATCAGGGCGCTGTCGGCGGCCGTCAGGGTGCGGTAGGTGTCCTCACTGAAGTCCTGGTGTCCGGGGGTGTCGAGCAGGTTGATGTGCCGCCCGGAATACTCGAAGGTCAGCGCCGAGCTGGAGATGGAAATGCCGCGCTGCTGCTCGATGCTCATCCAGTCGGACTTGGTGTGCGAGCGGCCTTCCTTGGCGGTAACCGATCCGGCTTCCAGGATCGCACCTCCGTACAGCAGCAGCTTTTCGGTGATGGTCGTCTTGCCCGCGTCCGGGTGCGAGATGATGGCGAAGGTGCGGCGGCGCGCGATTTCTTGCTCCAGCTGAGCAGTGGGTAGGGTCATGAAAAACACTCCTGCGGGGGGGGGCCAGGCGTGGCCCGGGTTTGAGAACACCTGAGTTTGGGAAGAACAGCACAGCGCCTGCGACTCACGCTTACGGCGGCGGGAGGAGGCGTGTCATCCGGCCATGATACCGCAGGGGCGGGGCCGGAAGGAGCCGGGCCCAGGCCGGGCCGCACAGAACCGGAAGCCCGGGCCAGGAGCGCCGTGACCCCGCATGGCGAAGGGTGAAGCGGCTGGGGGCCGGTCACCCAAACGCCGCCAGCCCCGCCTTCACCGTTCCCACCCGCGCCTCGATCAACCGCTGCGGATCGCGGTTGTACCCCCCGGCCATCACGGTCACGAGCGGAATGCGGGCGCGGGCGGCCCAGCGGAACACCCGCTCGTCGCGCCGCCGCACGCCAGTCACGCTCAGGGCCAGCTTGCCCAGCTGATCTCCGGCGAGCACGTCGGCCCCCGCGAGGTAGAAGGCGAAGTCCGGCCGGAAGGCGGCGACCACCGGAGCCACCCGTTCGTCAAGCGCCGCGAGGTAGGCCGCGTCCGCCGTGCCGTCGGGCAGGGCGATGTCCAGCCCGCCCACCTCCTTGCGAAAGGGATAGTTGTTCGCGCCGTGCACGCTGACGGTCAGGGCCCGTGGCTCGGAGGCCAGCAGGGCCGCCGTGCCGTTGCCCTGATGCACGTCCAGATCCAGAATCACGATGCGCCGGGCGTGGCCACCGTCCAGCAGCCAGCGGGCGCTGATCACCACGTCGTTCAGGAAAGAGAAGCCCTCGGCGTGGTCGGCGTAGGCGTGGTGGGTGCCGCCGCCGAAGTTCAGGCCCAGGCCCACACTCAGGGCGTCGCGCGTGGCGGCCAGGGTCGCGCCGCTGCTGCCCAGTCCGCGCTCCACCACGGCGGGCGTCCACGCAAAGCCCAGCGCCCGCTCCTCGGCGCGCGTGACCTCGCCGCTGCGCCAGCGTGCCAGATACGCCGGATCATGAACCCGTTCGGCCAGCGCCCACGGCAGGTCGGGGGCTTCCTCCAGCGGCAGCTGTCCGGCCACCTGTCCCAGCAGCTGCAACATCGCCTCGCGCCCCATGAACTGCCGCCGGGGCGCGGGCTGGCCAGCGTAGGCGGCGCGGCGATAGGCGGTCCAGGCACGGTAGGGGTGGGCGAAGGCAGGCATGAACACCGGCAGGCTACAGTCTGGGCATGAACGCCCTGATGCAGCGCCTGAACCTGCGCGTGCCGGTGGTCCTCGCGCCGATGGCGGGCGGCCCCGGCACGCCGGAACTGGCCGCCGCCGTGTGTGAGGCCGGCGGACTGGGCAGCGTGGGCTCGGCATACCTGACCCCCACCCAGATCCGCGAGGCCGGGGCCCAGGTCCGGGCACGAACCGACCGGCCCTTTGCCCTGAACGTGTTCGTGCCCGAAGAAAGTGCGTGGCCGGAGGCAGAGGCCGTTGCGCGGGCCGCGGCAGAACTGGCCCCCTTTCACGCGGCCCTGAAACTGCCCCCGCCCACGCTGCCGCAGCGGGTCTCCGAGGACTTCGCCGCACAGTTCGCGGCGGTGCTGGAGGTGCGCCCAGACGTGCTCTCCTTTACCTTTGGACGGCTGAGTGCGGACCATCTGCGGGCGTTGCGGGCGCGGGGCATCCTGACGGTGGGCACAGCCACGGGCCTCATGGAAGCGCGGGCACTGGAGACCGACGGCGTGGACGCCATCGTGGTGCAGGGCGGCGCAGCGGGCGGGCACCGTGGGGGCTGGCTGGAGGACGAGCTGGCCGACACGCCCACACTGACCCGCAGCGTGGCGGCAGCGGTGGGGGTGCCGGTGATCGCGGCGGGCGGCGTGATGAACCGCGCCGGGGTGCGCGCCGTGCTGGACACCGGGGCCAGCCTTGCGCAGTGCGGCACGGCCTTTCTGCGCGCGGCGGAGGCAGGGACGTCCGCGCCGTACCGGGCAGCGCTGGCGGCGGCAGGGCCGAGCGACACCACCCTCACCCGCGCCTTCAGCGGCCGCCCGGCGCGGGGACTGCGCAACGCCATGACGCGGGCGGCCGAGCAGCCCCTTCCCTATCCGTACCAGAACGCCCTGACCCGCCCGCTGCGGGCGGCGGGAACGGCGGCCGGCCGCGCGGACGTGCTGAGCCTGTGGGCCGGGGAGGGGGTGGAGCAGGGCCGCGAGGACACCGCGGCAAACATCCTCGCCGCGCTGTGGTGAACAACGCTGCGGCAAGTGAGGTTCGGCTCCGCTCCCTGCGTTCCGGCGATGAGGAGTCCGCCGTGCGCTGGGGCGCAGACGAAGCGTTTTGCCGGGCCGTCGACTGGCCGCCCGGCCTGAGCGCCGCACACCTGCGGGCGCACTGGCAGGACCTCATCGCCGCCACCGAACCGGACTTTCTGCGGCTGGGCATAGAGCGGGGCGGAAGGCTGGTCGGCTACACCGATCTGGCCCACATCACGGACCACGGCGCAGAGTTTGGCATCGCCATCGGCGAGCGGACGCTGTGGGGCAGCGGCGTGGGCACGGCAGCGGGGCAGCAGACGCTGACCCACGCCTTCGGTCCGCTGGGCCTGCGCCGGGTCCACGCCGAGGTTCACCTGCCCAACCTGCGCTCGCACGCCCTGATGAGGCGGCTGGGCTTCCGTGAACTCGGGCGGGCGGGGGCACAGGAGTATCAGGGGCAGATCGTGCCGGTCGTGCGCTACCGCCTGGACCGGGTGGACTTCACGCCGTAACCGTGTGTCCCGCCGCCCGCAGGGCCTCCACTGCCCGGGCCAGCTTCTCCTGGGGCACGAGGACGTAGTCCGTGTCGAAGGTCGACAGGGCGAAGATGCCGACGCCCGCGTCGCGCAGCGGGTTCAGCACGGCCGCCAGGATGCCGGTCAGGGTGAACTCGAAGGGCCCGTGCAGCCGCAGCGCCGCCCAACCGCGCTGGGCACGGACCTCCGGGGGAACAGCCGCCGCACCGCACACCACCGATACCTCGCCGGGCGCGCCGGTCACGCTCCACAACTCGCCGGAGGTGGCCCAGACCGGCACACCGGCCTCCGCAGACAGCTGGCATACAGCGTACTCGTCGGGCAGAACAGACAGGGTCAGGGACATACTGCCGAGGATAGGGGAACGGCACAGCGCTCCGGCGGGTCCGGATTTCTTGAGCAAATCGACTTTGTCTATTATAAAAGACATATGACCACCATGCTGGACACAACCGAGGCCCAGATTGCGCGCCGCATCCGGCTGGAACGGGATGCCCGGGGCTGGTCGCAGGCGGAACTGGCCGGCCACGCGGGGGTGTCCAAGGCCAGCATCAGCAAGATCGAGCGCGGGGAGATGAGTCCGACCGCCGTGACGCTGGTGCGCCTGGCCGGGGCCTTTGATCTGACGCTGGCGGAACTGCTGCTGCGGGCCGAGGGCGAAGCGGGGCGGCTGACCCGGGCCGCCGACCAGCCGACGTGGCGCGACCCGGCCACCCGGTACCTGCGCCGTCAGGTGTTCATGCGCCCGGACCATCCGCTGGAACTTGTGCAGGTCGGGTTGCCCGCCGGGGAACGGGTGGCCCTTCCGGCCTCCTCGTACGCGCAGATCCGTCAGGTCGTGTGGGTGCTGGAGGGCCAGCTGACCGTGCTGGAAGGCACCGCTCCGGGGGAACGGCACACGCTGGAACGCGGCGACTGTCTGGAATTCGGCGTCCCGACCGACGTGACCCTCGCCAACGATTCGGCGGCGGCCTGCAGTTATCTGGTCGCGCTGGTGCGGCGGTGAGGGCTGTGCCCGCCCCGGTGATTTCGGTCCTGCACGACACGCCCGGGGTCCGGGCCCAGTTGGTCAGCCTGCTCACCGGGACGGTGGCGCAGGGTGGATCGGTGGGCTTCATGCATCCGCTCTCCCCCGCCGTGGCCGACGCCTTCTGGGCCGGGTCCCTGGCTGCCGCGGCACGCGACGAGCGGACCGTTCTGGGGGCCTGGGCCGGCGACACCCTGATCGGTACGGTCACGCTGCTGCTCGCCCTTCCACCCAACCAGCTCCACCGCGCCGAGATCGCCAAGATGATGACCCGCCCGCAGTGGCGCGGCCAGGGCGTGGCGCGGGCCCTGCTGCGGCGGGCCGAGGCGCTGGCCGTGGAACGCGGGCGCACCCTGCTCGTCCTCGACACGGCCACCGAGGGCGGCGCGGCGGGCCTGTACGAGAAAGCCGGCTACACCCGGGCCGGCGAGATTCCCGATTTTGCGCTGAAACCGCACGGCGGACTCACCGGGACGCTGCTGTACTGGAAAAGGATCGGACCGGCGGCGACCTCCGCTGCGCCGGAAGACGCCAGCGAATAGAGGCGGAGCTTCCCCCACCGGGCCAGGGTTAGGGCGGCCATCCACCGTCCACGCGGCCGCCGGGCTGCTACCGGTTCACCGCCCGCATATCGGGATACCGCGCCCCGGTGGCGGTTCCCGGCGGGAAGGCGGCGTCCATGCGGGACAGGTCGTCGGGCGTGAGGGTCACCTGCAGCGCTCCCAGGTTCTCTTCCAGGTACTTCACGCGCTTGGTGCCGGGAATGGGCACGATGTTCGGTCCCTGCGCGAGCACCCACGCCAGGGCCAGCTGCGAGGGCGTGCAGTCCTTTTCCTGCGCCATGGCCCGCACCTCGGCCACCAGCTCCAGGTTCTTCTGGAAGTTCTCGCCCTGAAAACGCGGATTGTGGCGGCGAAAATCGTCGGGGCCAAAGTCGTCGGGCGAGGTGATCTGGCCGGTCAGGAAGCCGCGGCCCAGCGGGCTGTACGGCACCAGCCCCACCCCCAGCTCGCGGCAGGCGGCCATGACCTCTCCTTCCGGGTCACGGGTCCACAGCGAGTATTCGCTTTGCAGCGCGGTGATGGGATGGGTGGCGTCCGCGCGCCGCAGCGTGTCCGCATTCACCTCCGACAGCCCCAGAAAGCGCACCATGCCGCGTTCCACGAGTTCTCCCATCGCGCCCACGGTGTCCTCGATGGGCGTGTCGGGGTCGGCGCGGTGCAGGTAGTACAGGTCCACATGGTCGGTCTTCAGGCGTCTGAGGCTGGCCTCGATGGACTTTCGCACGTACTCGGGCCGCCCCGACAGGCTGCGCTGCATCGGGTAGCCCGGCTCGCGCACGATGCCGAACTTGGTCGCCAGTACCACGCGGTCACGCTTGCCCCTCAGCCAGCGGCCCAGCAGCTCCTCATTGGTGTGCGGCCCGTAGATGTCGGCGGTGTCATAGAAGGTCACGCCCAGTTCCAGGGCACGGTCCAGCGTGCGGACATTCTCGGCCTCGTCGGCCTCGCCGTAGAACTCGCTCATGCCCATGCAGCCCAGGCCCAGGGCGGAAACGCTCAGGTCACGCAGTTTGCGTGCGGGAAGGTCGGTGGAGGGGGTCATGCGGGCTCCTTTGTGAAAGTGGGAGTGGGGGGAAAACAGACGGATTCACTGTAGTCCAGCCCCGAGATTCCCTCCCCTATGCTGCGTTCATGCGGGTGGCGGTTTTAGGCGACATTCACAGCAACCTGCCCGTCCTGGAGGCGGCGCTGGGCGTCCTGACCGCCCATGCGCCCAATGCGCTGGGTGGTCCGGTGAAGTGCGCGGCCATGCCGACCGGGAGGTGCTGAAAGTTCCCCAGCCCTTTCAGGAGCGTGGTGTGCCCTTCGAGCGGCGCGACGGAAGGTACGTCAATCTGGCCCGCGCCGAATACGCCCTGCTGGACCGCGTGGGCCAGAACTGGACCGTGGGGTTCCGCCGCCTTCCCTGTGATCTGGCCCCGCTCAAATCGGGCCTGCTCGCCTCCAGCATGCCGCACGCGCGCTGGGGGGCCGACGGATGGGTGGCAGGCTAGTCCCCGGTATCGAGCAGCAGCTTCGGCGTGAACCTCAGGCCGTCCGCCGCCACCAGGTGCGCGGGAATGCCGCCCACATGCCGCATCGAGCGTTCGGGAGGCACGCCGTGCAGGTGTCCGTAAACGACCAGCTCGGGCCGCGCGGCCTCGATTACCCGCGTGATGGGATTGGACGGATACGGCGGTGAGGCGGGCGGGTAGTGCAGCATCAGCAGCAGGTGGTCGCCCGGCTGCCTCAACCGTGCGGCCGCCTCCACGCTCAGGGTGAGCCGCTGCGCTTCACGGGCGAGCAGGCGCTCGTCCTCGGCGTTCAGGGCCTCGTATCCCGGCGTGACCCAGCCGCGAGAGCCGCACACCACCACGCCCGCTCCGGACGGTCCGGCGATCCGGACGGCGTCGTTATGCACCGCGAGCATTCCGGCCGGCAGGGCCGCCCGCAGCCGCGAGGGGCCCGGCCACCAGTAATCGTGGTTGCCGCGCAGCAGCACCTTGGTGCCCGGCAGTTCGGCCACGCGGGCCAGATCGGTCAGGGCGTCGTTCAGGCGCATGGCCCACGACAGGTCGCCGGGCAGCAGCACCACGTCTCCGGGGCGCACCACCTCGCGCCAGCGCGTATAGATCGCCTCCGGGTGCCCGGCCCACTGCGGCCCGAACACCGTCATGGGTTTGGGGGTGACATAGGCCAGGTGCAGGTCGGCAATGGCAAACACGCGCATGGGACTCCGGTGGAAACGGGTGAGGAATGGGCGGCGAGACGAAAAAAAGCCTCCCGCGTGGGGAGGGCTTTTCCTGCGTGGTCGGGGCGAGAGGATTCGAACCTCCGACCCCGTCGTCCCGAACGACGTGCGCTACCAGGCTGCGCTACGCCCCGCCACGGCTCCTTCTTCCTGGGTCCGGCAAAAGCTGGACACCGGCTTCAGTGCGCCCGGCAGTTTACGCGCCCCCCGGTGGGGTGTCAAGCAGGCCGCTCCCGCCTGCACGCGCCCTTCAGTCCACGGATTCCTCGTCCACAGCGGCCTCACTGACCTCGCGGATGGCGGGCCAGATGGCGTCGCCGGAGAACCCCCGGCGGGCCAGGAAGGCGTAGGCGCTGGCCTTCGGGTCGCGCTTGCGGGCCAGGGAAGGCCAGCGGCGCTGCAATACCTCCAGGGCCGAGGCCCGCTCCTCCTCGGGAGCGCGGGCCTGCACGGTGTCCTGGATCAGCTCCTCGGGCAGGCCGCGGCGCTTGAGGGTCTGGCGCACCCGGAAGGTGCCCACCCCGCGCCGCGCTCCCTCGATGCGCGCGACGTGGGCATCATCCTGATAGCCCAGATCCTGCACGCGCCTCAGCACTTCCTCGATCAGCTCGGGGTGTTCGCTGCGGCGCTGCAGTTTTCCGCGCAGCTCGGCCTCGCTCAGTGCCCGCGCTCCCAGTGCCCGGAAGGCGTAGGCGAGCAGCGTGTCGTGCTCCTCCTCGGGGGTCTTTGGCCGCGGGACGGGCCGGGCGGGGGCAGACGGGGCCGGGGCGGACAGGTCCGGGCGGGGGCGGCGTCGGCTCATGCCTGTCAGTATGCCCTTGCCCCCCGCCCCCCACAGCGCGTATAGTCACGAGGTTGTCCTCTCAGTGAAGGACGGCCCGGCGAAAGGTCCAGCGTGACCCGGCCGCCGGCGCGCCAGGGGATGAACCCCGAGCGCCACGTGTTCCCCCACGGGAACCGCCCCGCACGCCGGACACCGGCGCGGGAGAACAAGGAGAAAGAACATGGCTTTACGTCACAAGTCCGCCCAGAAGCGTCACCGCCAGAGCCTCAAGCGCCGCCTGATCAACCGCAGCCGCAAGAGCACCATCAAGACCTTCACCAAGAAGGCCCTGGACGCCGTGACCAACGGTGAGAACGTCGCGGCCGCCCAGAGCAAGGCCGAGAGCCTGATCGACAAGGCCGCCAAGGGCAGCACCCTGCACAAGAACACCGCCGCGCGCAAGAAGAGCCGTCTGGCCAAGGCCCTGAACAAGGCCAAGGCGGCGCAGCAGGGCTAAAGCCCCGCGCCAAACGAACACCCGGGACGACCGGCCTGCGGGCCACGTCCCGGGTGTTCGTTTGGGTATCCTGCGCCGACGAGCGGTGACTGAGAAGGCCGGAGGGACGTGGCTTCGACCGGTTCCACCTCCGAACCCGGCGGGTGCCCACTGCCCCGGTTCAGGCCCAGACTTCAGCGTGGGCGAACGACCCCACCGGAGGCTGCACCGACTTGTGGCTCACTTGCGCGCTTCCTCGACGTCAATGGTCCCGGTAAATTTGTCCAGCTCGACCGTCAGGTGATACATCCCAGCGTCGCCGCCGCCCAGCACATTCAGGCTCCACTGTCCCTGAGGGCAAATCTGCCCGGCGACCTGCGTCCCGCTGGGGTCGGTCAGGCGGAAGGTGGCCTTGCCGCTGCGCACCTTGCACGAGCCGCGCACGCCGACCGTGCCTCCCTGGTCATAGACCTGGAAGGTGTAACGGTTCTCGCCGGTGGCATTGAGCAGATAGGTGGGGGTCAGCGTCAGGTATCCCAGACGTACCCCGAAGGTGAAGTACATCAGCGTCAGGACCAGGGCCAGGACCAGCAGGAGCAGGCGCATTGAACCCAGTCTAGCGTGTCCGCCCTGCACCCGCTGTGGGGCTCTGTAAGTTCAGTTACCCTTTGGCGGGGGGGGTGGGGGGATCAGGTCAGACGCCGCACCCCCGCGCGGATCGTCTCGGGCGTGAGGTGGGCGAAGGCGAGCAGCATGGCCGGCGGATGGACCCCCGCCGCCAGCGGGGCCACCGGCGTGAGGGCCACTCCCTGCCGGGCGGCGTGGCGCAGCACCTGCTGTTCCGGCAGCCCCGGCGGCAGGCGAGCATACAGGTGCAGCCCCGAGCGCGCGGGCTGCGCCTGCCACTCTGGCAACCCGGCGGCCAGGGCCGCGAGCAACACCTCCTGGCGGTGGGCGATCACCTGCCGCACCCGGCGCAGATGGCGCGCATACGCTCCGGACGCGAGCACGTCGGCCAGGGCCAGGGCGTCCAGGGTGCCGGGGGCGCGGTCGGTCAGTGGGCGCGTGCCGGCCAGCACCCGCACCACCGGGGGCGGCGCGACCAGAAATCCGCTGCGGGTGACCGGGGCCAGGCTCTTGCTGAAGCTGCCCAGCAGGATCACCCGGTCCGGGGCCAGCCCCTGCATCACCGAGGGCGGGCGGGCCGTGTGGTGCAGGTCGGCGGCGTAATCGTCCTCCAGGATAAAGGCGTTGCCGTGGCGTGCCCAGGCGATCAACTCTGCCCGGCGCGCGGCGGGCAGCGCCACGGTGGTGGGGTACTGACAGCCGGGCGTGAGGTACAGCACGGTGGCCTGGGGCGGCAGAGCACCGGGCCGCAGGCCACAGTCGTCCACCGCCACCGCCCGGACCGCCGCGCCGGTCGCGGCCAGCGCCGCCCGCGCCCCCGGATAGGTGGGGTCCTCCACCGCCGCCACCCGGCCCGGTTCCAGAAATACCCGGGCCAGGGCGTCTAACGCCGACTGCGTGCCGCCCGTGAGCATCACCATCTCCGGCGTGACGCGGGCGCCACGTTCGGCGTTGAGGTAGGCGGCCAGGGCCCGGCGGGTTTCGAGGGGTCCCAGCGGATCAAAGGCCCCGTGGCTCTGCACCGCCCGGCCCGCCTGCCGCGCGAGCGCCGCCGTCCACGCCGCTTCCGGGTACAGCTCGGGCACCGGCTGGCCCACCCGGAAATCCACGGCGTAGTCGCCGCCCGCGTCGAACAGCCCGCCGGCCAGGGCGCGGGTGGCCCACGCGCTCAGGGGCAAGGGAGCGTCGGGCGCGGCCACCGAAGCGTGCATCGCGGGCACGCCCACGACGGTTCCGCTGCGCCCCTGCACCCGCAGGTATCCCTCGGCTTCCAGGCCGGCCACGGCGTCCACCACGGTGTTGCGCGAGACCCCCAGCGCGGCGGCCAGCCGGCGGTGTCCGGGCAGGCGTGAGCCCTCGGACAGCACGCCCCGCGTCACCGCGTCGCGCAGGGTCCGCGCCACCCGGGTGTGCAGCGCCTCACCGGGCAGTGCCGGCAGCAATGTCACGCCGTTCAGGCCGTCGGGATCCGGCATCACGGCCTCCATGCTCAGCGCGTCAATTCCCGTGCCAGCCACGCACGCTGCCCGCCCTCGGCCTCCAGGGCCTGTCCGGCCAGGGTCAGAAAGCGGTCGCGGGCGGCCTGCGCCTCGGCCGGGGTCACGCCGAAGGCCGCCGGCTCGGCGAGCAGCGCCCGCACGAACGGATACACCGGCGCGGCGGGCCGGGCCACACCATTCACGGTGATCTCGGCCGGCCACTTCAGCAGCCAGTCCAGCGCATACGGACCGGGTTCCAGCACGCAGCCCCCGGGATAGGGAATGCGCGGCGGAGCGGGAAAGACGACGGCAGGATCGCTCATGCCCCCAGCATGCGCCGTGCGCCTTCCCCGCTTCAATCTGTCCAGACCACGATCCGGAGCAGGGGTGGGGATGAGGGGCGCGATCACCCGCACGCCGCTCCGCCGCATCCCGGGCAAACCCAGACCCAAGGCAACACAGGCGGGGGGGCAGAAGCCCCAGCGTGGACCCTGCCCCCCCCCTTGCCTGCGGCGCCGATCAGCCCACGGCGGGCGTGCCCATGGCCTCCAGCACGGCGCGGGTAAAGGTCACCGTATCCGCCTTTCCGCCCAGGTCACGGGTGGGGTGCTCGCGCAGCGCCAGGGCCACGGCGCGCTCGATCTGGTTGGCGGCGTCGCTGCGGCCCAGGCCGTGGCGCAGCAGCATGGCCGCGCTCATGATGGCGGCGGCGGGGTTGGCGACCCCCTGCCCGGCAATATCGGGCGCGCTGCCGTGAATCGGCTCGAACAGGCCCGCGCCGTCTCCCAGCGAGGCGCTGGGCATCAGGCCCAGGCTGCCGGGAATCACGGCGGCGAGGTCGCTGAGGATGTCCCCGAACAGGTTTTCGGTGACGATCACGTCGTAGCGGCTGGGGTCCGAGACGATCAGCATGGCCACGCTGTCCACGTACTCGTGGTTCAGGTGAATGCTGCGGTACGAGCGGTCCCGCAGGGCCTGCACGTCCCGGCGCCACAGCTCGCTGACCTCCAGCACGTTGGCCTTGTCCACGCTGGTCACGCGGCCCTTGCGCTGCTCGGCCGCCCAGAAGGCCATCTTGGCGACGCGCTCGACCTCGGCGGTGGTGTAGCGCATGGTGTTGTAGGCGGTGTCGCCCTCGATCTTGCGGTCGCCGTCAAAGTACACGCCGCCCAGCAGCTCGCGCACGATCAGGATGTCTACCCCGCGCGCCAGCTCCGGCTTGAGGGGCGAGAGGTGTTCCAGGCCCGGCTGCACGCGCACCGGGCGCAGGTTGGCGTAGCAGCCCAGGGCCTTGCGCAGGGCCAGCAGGCCGCTCTCGGGACGCAGGGGCCGGGGCAGGCTGTTCCACGGACTGTTCTGCGGACCACCCACGGTGCCCAGCAGCACAGCGTCGGCGTCCCCAAGTGCGTCGCGGGTCACCTGCGGAAAGGGATCGCCGTGGGCCTCGTACGCGGCACCGCCGATGGCGTGCTCCTCGATGCTGAGGTCCGGGGCCACTTCACGCAGCACCTGAACGGCGGCGGCGGTCACCTCGGGGCCAATCCCGTCTCCGGGCAGGGTCACAATCTTAGGCATGGGTCTGTTCCTCCTCGCGCTCGCCGGGGTGGCCGTGTCCGGCCTGGGTGCTGCGGGCCTCGAGCGTCTCGGCCTCCAGCTGGGCCTGGTCGTGTTCCTTCATGTATTCCAGCCAGCCGCCCGCCCTTTGCACGTCCAGCGCAAACTGCGGCACCGGCACAAAGGTCAGGGTCTGGCCGCTGCGGGTATTGGTGATGGTGCCGGCCTGCAGGTCCAGCTCGGCGGGGTCGCCGTCCTGGAAGGCCTCCACGATGCCGTCACACTCCAGCGCCAGAAAGCCGTTGTTGATGGAATTGCGGTAATAGATGCGCGCAAAATTCGGGGCGATGACCGCGCCCACGCCCGCGCCACGCAGCGCCCAGACGGCGTGTTCGCGGCTGCTGCCACAGCCGAAGTCGGCGCCCGCGACGATGATGTCGCCGGGCTGCACGCGCTTCACGAAGGTCTTGTCGTAGTCCTCCATGGCAAATTTCGCCAGCTCGGCCTCCACATCGGTGGTCAGGTGGCGGGCAGGAATGATCTCGTCGGTGTTGATGTGGTCACGGGCAAACACGTGCACGGTGGGCATGGAATCTCCTGAAGTGGGAAAAATGACAGGGAATGGCGGAGGGCACTTAGTTCGTGGCCGTGTCTGACGCCGCGAAGGCCGACAGCTCTGGCGGCAGTTCCTCGCCGAACAGGTCGCGCCAGGTCTGGCCGTCGAAGGTCACCTCGGACTCCATGAAGGTCTGCGCCAGCGGATCGGGATCCTCCAGGGCGTCCTCGGGCAGGTCCAGGCGCACGGCGACCGGTACGGGCAGGCTCGCGTCGTCTGGAACAGACAGTTCGGCGCCAAAGGTTTCGGCCAGCACCTGCGCGGTCCAGTCGGCCCAGGCCTCGGCATCACCCGCGCCGGTGGCCTCGCGCAGACCCTCACGGACGCGCTCAGCGTGTTCGGCAGGAATGCCGTCGTGGTCCCACTCGATGCGTCCGTCGGCATGCACCGTCACGGCGACCGTTTCCAGATCGAAGATGCGGGCCAGCTCGGCGGGCAGTCCGTCCTCCTGCACCTCGGCCTCCGGGTCGGCGTAGGCGATCCAGGTCTCGCCGTCGGGCGAGTACAGCTCACTGTCCATCAGCGGAAAGAACTCCACGTCGCCGCGCACCGCGAACACCCGGCTCAGCGGCGACTGCAGCGGAGCCGGGCGGCGCAGCTCGAAGACGGTGCGGCGGGCCAGCGGCGGCGATGCCGCGTTGTCCTCCAGCCGGTCGGCGTGAAGCTCGGCCCACAGCTCGGGCGTCTCGCCGTGCCACTCGCGCGCCACCGCCTCGAGCATCTCCAGCAGCTCCTCGGGGGGTTCGGGGTCGAGGTCCATGCGTCCGGCCTGCCAGTGTTCGGCCCGGAACTGACCGATGACCTCGCCCTCCAGGGTAAAGGCCGGGTGGCTTTGCAGAATGGTCATCAGGCGCTGCGGATCACGCAGCGGAGCAAAGCTCTCCCAGCGCTCTCCGTCGAAGGAGTGGCGCTGCTCGCGCAGGCGCACCACACCGCCCTCGACAGGCAGGGCCACGCCCTGCGCCTGGGCCGGGTCCTTGCCCAGCGCCAGCTCACCCGTGATGCGGCGCAGCGGTGCCACGGGAATGGCTTCCAGATCCGCCGCCGTTTCCAGCCGCCCGGCGTGCCCCCGCGTGAGAACCAGCGACGAGCGGTACTCGCTGGCCCACGCGGCACCCCGCGACTGGGTGCTGCCCAGGACCTCCACGATCAGGCCACGCAGCCGGTCCTCTTCCGGGCCCCGGACCAGCGTGACTGCGCCGGACGCGTCCAGCTCGGCCTCGAAGGCATGAACGGTGGGCATCAGGCCCAGAGCTTTACGTCGTTTCGCTTCACCCATAAGACCTCCAGCCTAAGGCCTGACCACGCCGTCCGCTCAATCTGCCGCCTGGATGCGGTCGGCGTTGTAGTCACGCGGGTCACTGATAAAGCCCGACACGGCGCTGGCCGCCACCGTTGCGGGGCTGGCGAGGTAGATCTGCGCGGTGGGATCACCCATCCGGCCCACGAAGTTGCGGTTGGTGCTGGAAATGCACACGTCATCCGGCCCCAGCACCCCGCTGTGCATGCCCAGGCACGCGCCGCAGCTGGGATAGCTCACGCTGGCCCCCGCCTCCACGAAGATCTCCAGCAGGCCCTCCTGCGCGGCCTGCTTCCAGATCAGCTGGGTGGCGGGCACCACGATCATCTGCACGCCGTCGGCCACCTTGCGGCCCTTGAGGATGCGCGCCACGTCGCGCAGGTCGCCGATGCGTCCGTTGGTACAGCTGCCCACATACGCGTGGGTCACGGCGATCCGGTCGCTGCCCGCCACACGCCCGTTGCTGGGAATGTGCGGGTAGGCCACGGTGGGTTCCACCGCCGAGGCGTCGAGGTCGATCACCACGCGGTACTTCGCGTCGGGGTCCGAGGTGTACTCGGTGTAGTCGCCGGGCTGCACGCCGCGCTCCTGCAGGTAAGCGCGGGTGGTATCGTCCACCGCCACGATGCCGGTCTTGCCGCCCGCCTCAATGGCCATGTTGGTCAGGGTGTAGCGGCCCTCCATGTCCATGCGGTCAATGGTGTCGCCGACCCACTCCATCACCAGATAGTTCGCGCCGTCGGCCCCGATGCGCTTGATGACTTCCAGCACCAAATCCTTGGGAGTCACGCCTTCTTGCATCTCTCCGGTGACGCGGATGAGCATGGTTTCGGGCACCTTGAACCACACCCGGCCCGCGTAGATCGCGCCCGCGAGATCGGTGCTGCCGACCCCGGTGGCAAAACAGCCCAGCGCGCCCGCGTTGCAGGTGTGCGAGTCGCCGCTCACCAGCGTCTGTCCCGGCTTGATCAGACCGGTGTTCTCCAGCACCACGTGGGCAATACCGCCCCGGCCAACGTCATAGAAGTGCTTGATGCCCTTTTCTTTGACCCAGCCCTTGAGCTTCTGGTACATCTGCGCGGCCTTGATGTTCATGGCCGGCACGCTGTGGTCGGGCACGGCGACGATCTGATCGGGGTTGAACACCCGGTCCATGCCGCGTTCCTCCAGCATCCGCAACGCGGCGGGCGTGGTGATCTCGTGGCACAGCACCCAGTCGGTGCGGCACTCGATAAGCTGGCCCGGCACCACAGAGTCGTGGCCGCTGTGGGCCGCCAGGATCTTTTCGGCAATCGTCATTCCCATAATTTCCGTTCCTCCCCACACCCAGCCTTCTCAAAAACGGCCCCCGGACGCACTGAACGCTTCCGGGGGCGAATAGATGAACGCTAGGCCGCGCTCAACGCCCCAGACAAAGAAGAAGGTCTGCCACCTGGGCAACCCGACCTGTCCGTAACACGCTGAACATGCTCCGGAGTCTAGCGTGCCCGGCCACGGCAGGGGGCCGGGGTGGGATAGACGGGCGGCCGTCACCGGTTCAGGGCACGTTCCCGCAGAGCGTCGTCATAGAACCGCCGGGTGTGGTACATGCGGATGCTTCCGGCCGCGTACAGGGCTTCAAACCCGGCGCGGCCGATGTACCGGACCTCGGCAACCTCATCAGGACACTGCGGCTGAAATGTCGATCCGGGCAGGGGATCAGCCAGCCAGGCATGCCGCAGGACCAGCGCGCCGTCCGGAAAGCGGCCCAGGTACGCTCCCAGAAAACGGGTCGGGCGCACCCGCACCCCGGCTTCTTCCCACGCCTCGCGCACGGCGGTGTCCTGCGGGTTTTCGCCTGGCTCCACCGTTCCGCTGGGAATGTGCCACAGTCCGGCCTTACGGGACTGTCCCGGCACGCCGCGTTCCCGCACGAGCAGGATGTCTCCGGCCTCATTCAGGATCACGACCCCGGCCGCGCGCAGTTCCACGGGGACGTGTGTGTGCTCGCCGTGCTGCACCCTGCCCCTACCAGCCGTGTTGCCCGCGCAGGGCCGAGATGTGGGCGACGTGGTGCCGGCCATGCCACGCATACATGGCGAGCAGGGTATCCAGCGTGTAGGTGCGGCCCTGCGCCGGATGCGTCCAGGGACGGCTCCAGTCGGTCACGCCGTCCAGCACGGTCAGCAGGCGGGCGTGCAGGGCGTCGAGCAGGTTCAGGCTGATGTGCGGGGGCAGCGCCGTATCCGGCAGATCGGCCCACGTTCCCTCGTCGTAGGGTTTGACCACAGGATTGGCTTCTGTCAACGCAAGCTTGAGGCGGAAGAAGGCATTCATGTGGCTGTCCGCCACGTGATGAACCACCTGGCGCACGGTCCAGCCGCCCTCGCGGTACGGCGTGTCCAGCTGCGCGTCGGTCAGGCCCTGCACGGCGGCCCGCAGGCGCTGCGGCAGCTCGCGCAGTTGCCGCAGCGCCTCCTGCCGTTCGCGCAGGGTCAGTTCGAGCGGCGTGGGCATCGGCCCCAGGGGATAGCGGGGGTCGGGTGCGCTCACGCTTCCTCGCTGGCACTGGACTTGCGCGTCCAGCGGTTTGCGTCGCGGCGCTCCACCTTGTCCATCATCCGCGCAAAGCCCTCTTCCAGGCTCAGGCCGCGCTCGTTTGCCATGCACAGCATCACGAACAGCAGGTCGGCGAGCTCCAGTTCCAGATCGCCTGCCTCCTCGCCGGGCTTGGGCGTCTTGCCACTCTGGTGGGCGATCACGCGGGCCACCTCACCCGTTTCCTCGGTCAGGCGGGCAAGCATCAGCAGCGGCGGAAAGTAGCCCTCCTCGAACTGCGAGATGTAGGCGTCCACGCGGGCGCTGGCGTCGGCAAAGGTCAGGGACATGGCAGGCAGGCTAGCGCGGGCCGGCACCACAGAAAAAGGCGCCACAGAAAAAGTGGAAGCCCGGCGGCCTCCACCTGCTGACTCTGGACAAGCGCCTCAGCGAATGTACAGGTAGGTCTCCTGCACGTCGCGGTCGGCGGGAGAGTAGGGATTCAGGTAAGCGGTGGTGGTGGCGTTCCAGCGGTTGCCGTCGTAGATGCCGCTCAGCGCGATGCTGGTGGTGGGGCGCACGCGCGTGAAGATGGCGCGTACCCGCTGCAGGCCGCGCGGCTCGGCGAGGTTGTACACCACGTTGTCGCCGGGGCGCGGGAAGGTGGTGGTTCCGGCACCGACATAGACGTTCTGGGCGAGCACGCTGGCATACCCGTTGCTCTGCAGCGCGAGCAGGGTCACGTAGCCCGGCGTCCGGGTGGTGAGGTTGAAGCGCACCGCTTCACCCACCCGGTAGGTGCTGCCCTCGCCGCGGTCGGGCCGCAGAGTGGTGATCAGGTTGCTGTCGCCGCCCTGAATGCTCAGGTTGGGCTGGACGGTCACGGTGCAGGCGCTCAGCCCCAGGGCCAGCGCACCGAACAGAAAGGCTTTGTGCATAGGGGCAGCATAGGCGCCGGGCCTGACGGGAATCTGAGAGTGAGGGCGCAGACAGTTCAGGGTGCCGCCCCCGCCCAGCGCGGCGGCCACGGAACCCCGCAGCGCCCAATGTCGCTTCCGCTGACGATTGGCGGCGGCGGCAGACCGTAGCATGGGCCATGATCCGCGCCTCGCGCTTTCTGGCCGTTCTGATCCTGCCCGTCTGTGCCGCGCTGGCACAGCCCGCACTCGCCCAGTCGGGCGGCGCGCTGTCCGCCTCCCCGCCCGCCTCCGGTCCCGCGCTGAGCGGCGGCACGGTGCCGGACAGCGCGGGCTACAGCACCAACCGTTTCTTCGAGGACCTCCAGGAAAACCGGGTGGCCTCGGTCACCCTGGACAGCGCCGGCAATGCCAGCGTGATCTACCTGTCGAGCAACCGCGCCCGCTCGCTGGTCGTTCCGCCCGACGGCGCGACGCTGGCCCGCATCCGCGCGGCCGGGGTGCCGCTGCGGGTGATCTCCGGCGGGTCGGCCTTCGGCTGGGTCACTCAGGCGCTGCCGCTGGTTTTAACGGCCCTGATTCTGGTCGTGCTGTGGCGCAGCATGCGCGGAGCCGGGGGGAGCGGAGCGGCGAGCACGTTTGGGAAGTCGAAGGCGGCGGTGATCGCCGAGGGGCAGATCAAGCTGAACTTCAGCGACGTTGCCGGCTGCGACGAGGCCAAGGCCGACCTGCAGGAAGTCGTTGACT